>NZ_CP030104.1:600000-900000 GCF_003269425.1 Flagellimonas maritima
AGGTGTATTTGTTTTCAAATCAAATGATAGCAATTGGAAGAAAATTGCACTGGCATTTAATTATGACATGGTACAAAATTTTGATAATGAATTTTCCGTTTCTGGAAATACCAATCAAGGAATTGATAATTATTTTTTGAACTTTGCACAAGGCCAAGCACTTGGGCCTTTACGAGTTCAAGAAGGAGAGTTTATTGAAGATGCGTATTTGGATATTGGCTCAAACCTTGGTTTTGGGGCACAGCAGGCGTTTCTTGGATTTCAGGCAGGTATAATAGAACCAACTGAAGATGATGATGAGAACACTTCTTATTTCTCCAATGCGGAATATTCCAATGTAAATCAAGATTATCTGCAGAGAACTACGGGGTTCAACAGTAAATTTACAGCAAACTTTGCAGGACAATACCAAGAAAATTTATATTTGGGAGCTTCCTTAAACTTCCATTCAATACTCTACGAGCGTTTGACCCTTTTGGATGAAAATGGTTATGATGCTGAATCCCCTGTGCAGTTTACAACTTTTGACAATTTACTTCGTACAGAAGGATACGGCTTTTCCTTTAGTGTTGGAGCCATAGCCAAATTAAATGACAATATAAGGGTTGGCGGTAGCTATCAGTCGCCTACATGGTATGAGTTAACTGATGATACATCACAACGGATCAATTCAACACTAGCAGAACCGGATATTGATTTTATCGATTTTAGACTTGTAAATCTTTTTGAGGAATATAGAATAATGACTCCTGGTAAACTAACCGGAAGCGTAGCGGTTATCTTTGGTAAAGATGGGCTTTTGAGTTTTGATTACGGATACCAAGATATGTCACAAGCAGAACTGCGCCCAAATACTGATCCAAATTTTACGGCTGAAAATGATTTTATTGCAAACGAATTGGGAGTTGTCAACACATATAGGGTCGGTGGAGAATTTAGGATTGATGATGTAAGCCTTCGAGCTGGATATAGATATGAAGACAGTCCTTATGAGAATGGAGAGATTATTGGTGACTTAATGGGCTATTCAGGGGGAATCGGTTATAATTTTGGTGGAAGCAGATTGGATTTGGGGTTTAACAGATCAGAACAAGATGTCAATACTTTCCTATTCGATTCAGGTGTTAACAGCTCTGCTATGATAAATAGAATTAATACAAATGTCACTCTAGGTTTTACCTTAAAGTTTTAACGTTTTTTTATAAAAAAATTAAGAGACCGGAACAAGTAAATATTGACCGGTCTTTTTTATTTATCGAACCAAAGAAAAATGCCTTCTGACCGAACGCGCCACTACAACGCCTTCGTCGTCTCGATTATAATCCAACCGAAACCAATAATCAGATGATGGTAATTGTCTACCATTGAACGTCCCATCCCATCCACCGTTAATATCCAGTTCTTTCAATAACTTTCCATAGCGATCAAAAATATAAACAGTAGGATTTGTAAGCGTTTCGATGCCCAAAACGTTCCAATTATCATGAATGCCATCCCCGTTTGGTGTGAAGAATTTTGGATAGCCCACAACTAAAAATTCAATAGGCTCTGTAGTACCACAACCATTTTTGTCATTGATAATAACTGTATTAATCCCTGGAGGTACGTCAAAGAACTGCGGGTCATCTTGAAATTCCCCGTCATTGATGGCATATTCGTAATCGCCATCACCCAAAGGCACAACTTCTATATTGTAGGGGTCAGTTTGGTCACTGTTCACCAAATCATCAATAACTCGCACTTCGTCCAATTCGGGAACTCCATAAAAAGTAATTAGAATATCATCCGTAATAATAGTTGCCAACGTAGTTTCTATAGTAACACGGTAACGCCCAGAATTTGGACTTGTGACCGTTATCTCAGTTGCAGCAGGGCCACTGGCCAATACAGTTTCGTAAGTGCCATCATCATCCGCATCCAATTCCCATGTAACATTGGCAATGGCGGGTCCGGCTGGAGAATTTAAAGCACTCAAAATTATATCCGGGTCACCTTCGCATGCTATAATATCCAATCCCAAGAACTCATCACGCAGCGTACAATCTAGAGCTGTATTTTGGTCTTCGTCCACAGAACTACCAGTAAATGTTAGAGAAAATGGTTCTGCATCACCATCAAAGTTTGTATTGTAATTATTTATATACAAATAGTAGATTTCTCCTGCTATAACATCCAACCATTCATCATAGGTATTTTGGCTACCCTTTACAAAAGGTGCTCCTTCCCTCCCATTTACAGGGTTGACCCCTATTCCTGTAAAACCAGTATCGTTTACTTCATAATTGCAACGTATGGGCTGTGCCGAACCATCTCCCACTATGGTACAAAAATTTTGTCCCGTGGTCTGGTCAAATGGTCCATATAACGCAAAATCCAATTCAGATGTAAGTATGCCGCCAGGTGTGACGGGAAGTGCCTCTAGGTCAAAACCTATTTGTCCATCGGTTCCTGCCCTAAAAACATACCATGAGGTGTTGTTTTCTATATTTGCAGAACTAACACTGCCTTTTTCCAGACATCCTGATTGTGTTATTACTTCGGGGTCAAAGTCATCTATGTCGCCACTACCGTCGGTAAATGATAAAATTGGCGCATCTGCGCAAACAGGTATTGCCGTTCTACAATCACCTGAATTTTGAGCGCTTGCTCCAATGGAAAAAAGAAATAAACAACAGATAGCGCTGTACAGAGCTCTCATAGAATTTTGGGGCTAAAGGTTATTCTATAATCTAACCTAGATAACTTGGTAAAACACATTTTTATTATTTTTCACCCCAAAAAATATGCAGTTAATCGATAAAATGCACATTATATTACCGCCTCAATGAAAAATGGCTCTGTAAATACTTAGCGTAGGTCCTATTTCCATCAGTATCTACATATGATAATTTAAACCAGTAATCCGTAGAGGGAAGCGGTTTTCCATTAAAACTACCATCCCACCCTGGGCTCATTTCGGTCATTTCCATAATGAGTTTACCATAGCGATCGTAAATGGTAACAATTGGTGAATTCAAAACAGAGAGACCTTCAATCTGCCAAGTTTCATTAAGTACATCCCCGTTTGGAGAGAAAATAGGAGAAAAACCGACCACTACAATATTTTCAATGATTTCACCGCAACCAAAATTATCTCTCATCGTAACTGTGTGCATTCCACCTGCAACTCCTTCAAAAATGTTGCTTGATTGGAAATTGCCATTATCCAAGCGATATTCAAATTCTCCAATCGCCTTTGTAATTATTGTTACTTTGTTGCTTGTCCTCAAATCTTCTACTTCAATAGCTGAGATTGACGGAAGATCAGAATTCCTCACGCTGACGGTTCTATTTTTAGAACAATTTACAATTCCTGAGGAGTTTGTTACGGTCAATATATAGTCACCATCCCGTGAGACACTTATTGTGGGAGTCTGCTCTCCAGTATTCCATTGATAATCATAATTTGGATCTGGGGAAGTTTCACCAATGATGATACCGTCCGTACCCTCGCAAATAATTACCTCTTCCGAAAATATTAATTGAGGGGTTTCAATCGCATTAAGAATAAAATTAACGGTCGCATCATAACAATCTGGATTGGCTAAAGAAGTGGTTCTTATATAAATCATTTCCTGTCCTACGTTCTTTGAATATTCTTTGGGCAAAGGATTTATTCCTGCATCTGCATCAATTTGTGAAGTATGGTAGCTTACAATAAAATCATCTGGATTTTGTAGACCTAGCGCTTCCAAATCTTTAAATTCCAAATCAAAAATCATACCTGTGGTGTGGCACAAAGTCTCATCCATTACATAGGCCGTCGTAGGAGTTTTATTAAATGCAACTTGCACATCGCTGATTAGAGAACCCATTGACGTTGAAACGATAACTCGATATATAGCTGAATCCAAAATATTAAGCGTCGGATTGCTTTCTCCGCCAATTAACTGGTACCCATTGCCAGAATCTTTATACCATTCATAAGCAGTCGCCCCTGATGTAGTAGCGTCCAATACGACAGTTTCATTTTCGCAGGCTGCAATTGGAGGTCCCAAAAGATTATTGATTATAGAGCAATCCAGAGCATCGGTTGGATTAGTTGTAAAAATATTGCCTGTAAATTGAATGGAAAATCCAGAATTTATATTACTGAAATTATTTATCAATAAATAATAATCCTCACCTGGACCTACTTCCAACCAATCTACATAATGGACAGAGTTCCCATTTCCTGTAGGATCTTCCCCAACCCCGATGAATGATTTAAAATCACTATTGTCAAAAAAATTGCACCGTACAGGTTCACCAAGATTGTTACAATCATTTGCCTTATAGATGGCGAAATCCCAATCCTCAGTACTATTATGACCTATATTAAAGCCGAGCTGCCCAGAAGCAGCCGTTCTAAATCGATACCAAGCCGAATTGGACTCTATGGAATTAGGAAGTGACCGCTCTAAACATCCGCTAGAAGTGCCACCATTAAAGTCATCCATACCAAAACCATCGGCACCGCCATTTATTGGAGTATTGCTACAGATAGGTATCGCATTGGCACAATCCGGTGCGACTTGTGAAAACACTGTTTGACAAAAGAAAATTATCGCTAAAAATTGCGCAATCAACCTGACCATAAAGGGCTGTGGGTTTGGTATTTATAAAATTAGTGTGCCACCATGGTTAACAATAATTTATGTTGTCAAACCAAATGTACCAGATGTTAAATAAGGTATTAATGTATATCTTTGCTTTCTTGAAGAATTCAGTAATGAAACTAAAGCAGACATTGGAAGAACAATACGAAGAAAGAGGCAACGACCATGTAGGCTCTTCAACAGAAACCCCAATTAGGGAAGATGCTTTTGTATTGAGCGATGATGAAAAGATTGAAAGAATACAAGAAAGTGTTAGGGAAATCATGTTGACCCTTGGTCTTGATCTGGATGATGACAGTCTGAGCGGTACCCCTAAAAGGGTTGCCAAAATGTTTGTAAAAGAGATTTTTGGTGGACTGCACCCTGATAGAAAACCGAATTCATCAACATTTAAGAACAAATACAAGTACGGTGAAATGCTCGTGGAGAAAAATATTGTTTTATACTCCACTTGTGAGCACCATTTGTTGCCCATTGTAGGAAGGGCCCATATCGCCTACATTTCCAACGGAACCGTTGTAGGCTTATCCAAAATGAACCGTGTAGTGGATTATTATGCAAAACGTCCACAAGTGCAAGAGCGTTTGAACATTCAGGTAGTCAAAGAACTTCAGAAAGTGTTGGGAACAGAAGATGTTGCTTGTGTGATAGATGCAAAACATCTCTGTGTAAATTCTAGGGGAATACGCGATATTGAAAGTAGTACGGTTACCGCAGAATACGGAGGTAAGTTCAAGGATGAGGCGGTGAGAAGAGAGTTTTTGGATTACATCAACCTAGATACCGATTTTTAAATAGCAGTTTTCCATGCAGCTCTACAATAACCAAACACTAAAAGTATACAATTCACTTTCGGGCAAAAAGGAAATTTTTGAACCCATCAATGATAGTCACATAGGCATGTATGTTTGTGGACCCACTGTTTACAGCAATGTACATTTGGGAAATTGCCGCACGTTCATGTCTTTTGATATGATTTTCAGATATTTTAGACATTTGGGGTATAAAGTCCGGTATGTTCGTAACATCACAGATGCAGGACATTTGGAGAACGATGCAGATGAGGGAGAAGATAAGATTGCCAAAAAAGCAAAACTGGAACAAATAGAACCTATGGAGGTAGTACAACGCTACACCGTAGACTTTCATAATACGCTCCAAAAATTCAATTTTTTACCGCCCAGTATTGAGCCAACAGCTACAGGACACATCATTGAACAAATTGAAATCATTAAAGAAATTCTAGAAAAGGGATTTGCTTACGAAACGAACGGTTCTGTTTATTTTAATGTATTAAAATTCAGTGAGAGCAATGAATACGGCAAGCTTAGTGGTAGAAAGTTGGAAGATATGATTACCAACACGCGAGAGCTCACTGCACAAAGTGAAAAACAGAATCCTCAGGATTTTGCTCTATGGAAAAAGGCCGAACCACAGCACATTATGCGATGGCCTTCACCGTGGGGAGACGGTTTCCCTGGCTGGCATTTGGAATGTACAGCCATGAGCACAAAATATCTTGGAGAAACATTTGACATACATGGAGGTGGAATGGACCTAAAATTTCCCCATCATGAATGTGAAATTGCACAGGCCGAAGCCAGTACAGGAAAATCTCCCGTAAAATATTGGATGCATGCGAATATGCTTACCCTTAATGGAAAGAAAATGTCCAAATCAACAGGGAATAATATATATCCTTCTGAAATTTTTAGTGGTGATAATGAGATTCTCAGCAAAGCATATACTCCTTCAGTAGTTCGTTTTTTTATGATGCAAGCCCATTACACAAGTATATTGGACTTAAGTGATGATGCTCTACTTGCTTCTGAAAAAGGATACAACCGATTGATGGATGCCATGGGAACTCTTGAAAAAGTTGATACCGATAAAACTTCCAGTTTTGATGTTGATGCTTGGAAACAGAAGTGCTACGACGCCATGAATGACGATTTTAATACACCCATCCTAATCGCGAATCTTTTTGATGCCGTTAAACATATCAATCTAATAAAAGAAAGAAAAGAAAATATTTCCCAAGAAGATAAAAATCTGCTGAATAACACATTAAAAACTTTTGTATACGATGTTTTAGGGCTAGAGAACCAAGCTATTATAAAGGATGACTCCAATACTTTGGGTGGCGTCATGGATTTATTGATTGAACTGCGCAATCAAGCTAGGGCAAATAAAGATTTTGCTACCTCTGACCAAATCAGGGATAAATTGACCGATCTGGGCATCCAACTCAAAGATGGGAAGGACGGGACCACATTCAGTATCAACTAAACCGTTCCATTATAGTGAACAGCAAGGGAATGAATGTTAAAAAAATACTTATTGCTCCTTTTGTCCTGATAGTTAGAATGTATCAACTACTAATATCCCCATACACTCCAGCAACCTGCCGGTATTCCCCAACATGCTCCGCGTACACTCTTCAAGCGTTAAAAAAACACGGATTGTTCAAAGGAGGATGGCTATCGATTAAACGTATTTTTAGTTGCAATCCCTGGGGCGGTAAAGGATATGATCCAGTTCCCTAAGTAAATTCAAAGTTCAAGTTCAAGCTCAAGCTCAAGCTCAAGCTCGAACATAAATACAAAAATCGAGTTCAAAATCAAAGTTCAAGTGCATCCATTTGTGCTGAACGTAGCTGATGCGAGATAATGACCGATGAACAATAACCGATGACCCATGGCTACTGACTACTGACTACTAACATCTAAATAATTATCTTAGCCCAAAAATTTAATACATGTATTTCTTAGGCTTTAATTGGAATCCTGATGGCACGCTCTTTACACTCGGTTTCATTCAAATAAAATATTATAATCTGCTTTGGATTGCCGCTTTTATTGTGGGCTGGTACATTATGAAACGTATCTTTCTGAATGAAAATAAGTCCATGGAAAAATTGGACTCCCTATTTATTCATGGCGTAGTCTCCATTATGCTCGGTGCACGTTTGGGACATGTCTTTTTTTATGATTGGGATTATTACAAAAATCACTTGGTAGAGATTCTTTTGCCCATACGTGAAAGTTCAGATGGTTCCCTGTTTGGATTTATCAATGGATATGAATTTACAGGATTCACGGGTCTGGCCAGCCATGGTGCAACAATCGCCGCGATTATAGGAGTTTGGCTATACTGTAGAAAATGGAAGGATATTAAAATGTTGTGGTTGCTCGATAGAATGGTTGTCGCTTCTGCCATTGGAGCAGGCTTTGTGCGCTTTGGAAATTTTTTCAACTCAGAGATCAATGGAAAAATAGTTGATAAATCATTCGCATTGGCCACCCGCTTTATACGCGATTCAGATGACATGCCTACGTACAAAGCAATGGGAATTACCAAAGAAGAAACAGCAAATGCAGCTTATAAGGCTATTGAACATAATCCAGAATTTTCAAGCGTATTGGAATCCATTCCCTTTCGGCACCCCGCACAATTGTACGAAGGTTTCTGCTATGTTTTATTGTTCATTGCTTTGTACTTTTTGTATTGGAAAACAGATAAAAGAAACAAGACAGGTTACCTTTTCGGCTTTTTTATGGTAGGGCTGTGGACCGTACGCTTTTTTGTGGAGTACTTTAAGAAAAGTCAAGGAGGCTTTGAAGAATCATTGGGAGTTTTTTCCACAGGACAATGGCTAAGCATTCCCATGATTATTGTTGGTCTATATTTTATGTTTAGACCAGATCCGTCTAAAACCACCGAATAGATGAAGACATTTTCACTTTTTCTGGTTTCTTTTATACTGTTGTATTCTTGCAAGACAGAAACCAAGCAAGAAATAAAAACCGAAACCATAACTTTCTCAAAAGAAGGTTCTCTTACTATTTCACGAGCAGAAACAGATTCCATCTTGACCACATTGGATATTGAAATAGCCGAATCGGAATACGAAACCCAAACTGGATTGATGTACCGTAATTCAATGAAAGACAATCAAGGTATGCTGTTTATTTTTCCTGATGTTGCCGTACATTCCTTCTATATGAAGAACACCGAATTTGCGCTGGATATCATTTATATCGATGAGGATTTAAAAATTGCCAGTTTTCAGAAGAATGCGCAACCCTTCAATGAAACTGGGCTTTCCTCTAAAGTCCCAGTAAAATATGTTTTGGAGGTCAATGCTGGACTTTCAGATGAATGGGGCTTGGAAATCGATGATACCGTTTCTTTTATTAAAGACTAGATGCCAAATTTTCTTTTAGAGAACGAAAATACTGAAAGGCTCTTCTTTCGAAGAGTTTCGCCAGCTGATTTTAATGACTGGTTACCCTTTTTTTACAACCCTCTATCTACTAAATATTGGGATGGTATTTCCCTGAATCCAGCAGATGCCTGTAAAGATCAGTTCGATAAAATTTTTGAGCGATACGAAATGAATTTAGGTGGCATGAATGCACTGATTTTAAAACAAACTGGGCAACTTGTGGGCCTATGTGGTCTTTTGGTACAACATGTTGATTCGGTTGAAGTATTGGAGATTGGTTATTCAGTCCTACCAAAATTTTGGCGCAAAGGTTTTGCGTTTGAAGCTGCCCATAAATGTAAAGACTTCGCATTTCAAAATAAGCTTGCAGATTCCCTTATCTCTATAATTCATGTTGATAACATTCCTTCCCAAAAAGTGGCCATTAAAATTGGTATGTATTTGGAAAAAACTACAACATACAAAGACAATCCCGTTCACATTTTTAGGGTAGATCATGGATAATCTTTATTTTGAAGTGCATTTCGTTTTGCCCAAAATGCCCATTTCAGAATGACCCATTTAAAAAGCCCTTCAATTCTAATAGACAATACTTCCAGAACCGATGCATTTGTAAGCAATTTGTTGGCGGGCAGTTCAGAAATATTTCGCGGATTGAATGGAAAAACAGGGTTATTGTTTTCAAAATCGGAGATTAAACGTTTTATGGACAAAGAGGAAAGACACGATGTAAAAATCTTGACCAAGGGAACCTCCCAGACCTTAAAATCGATGAGTAGCGGAGAACAGAAAAAAGCATTGCTGGGCTACATTTTACAACATGACCCGGATTTTTTGATTTTGGTCAATCCGTATGATAATTTGGACGTTGATACACAAGCCGTCTTAAAAGAACAATTATTAGCTATTTCAAAGACCAAAACGCTTATTCAAATGGTAAGTCGTTTGGAAGATTTCCTGCCAATTCAATCGGTCTACTATAAGTTGATGGGAGATACTCTGAAAAAATATACTTCGCATGATTCTTTTTTAAAAGCAAATCAATATATAGAATCTCAATTCACGGGAACCATTCCACCCCCACTACATTCCATAGAGGTTGCGGGGGAAGTACTTGTCAGATTCAAAAATGTATCTGTTGGTTTTGAAGGGCACAAAGTTTTGGACAGTATTGATTGGAGCATAAAAAAAGGAGAGTTTTGGCAATTGATCGGACCCAACGGAAGTGGAAAGACCACATTGTTATCCATGATCACTGGGGACAGCCATAAAGGATACGGGCAAGACCTGACCATATTTGGACAAAAAAAAGGAAGTGGTGAAAGTGTTTGGGACCTTAAGAAAAAAATTGGATACTACACACCATCAATGACGGATAAGTTCAAAGGTCACCATAATCTGGAGGATATGGTCATCTCTGGACTGTACGATTCAGTGGGACTATATAATTATGCTACTGACCAAGAAAAAAGTCTGGCACTTTCATGGTTAAAGCTTTTACAGTTGGATGATAAAAGAAACATGAAATTCCTATCCCTTACAACTGGCGAAAAAAGACTTGTTATGACAGCTAGGGCCATGATAAAACACCCTCCTCTTTTAATTTTGGACGAACCAACGGCAGGATTGGATGAAAAAAGTACAGGGCTATTTATAGCATTGGTCAATAAGATTGCAAAGGAAAGTGATACTACTGTTATTTTTGTCTCACATAGAAAGGAAAGTGGATTGTTACCTAAGTTTGATTATATTTTAAAGACAAATTTAAATGGGTCAACCGGAAAAGTAAAACAACATGCATATAATTGAAGCTAAAGAAGAAGATGCTTCCTACATTGCCCTATTGGGGAGGTTCACCTTCAAGGAAACTTTTGGTCATTATTTCAATGACGAAAAAGATTTGCAAGATTACCTGTCACGGACTTTTAACGTTCCTAAACTAAAAAACAGTCTTAACAAGCCCAACAATATCTTTTGGTTGGCTTATGTTGATAATCTCCCAGTAGGATATGCCAAACTAAAGCTTAATTCCTTATCAGAATTTATCAACTCACCACGTGTATGTCAACTTCAAAAAATATATGTTCTAAAAGATTTTTTATCTCTGGGAATTGGACAGGAGCTACAAAAGAAAGTTTTGGAAAAAGCGGCAGCCGATAAATCTGAAAAAATTTGGCTTTCTGTATTGAAAAGTAATACAAGAGCCATTAATTTTTATGAGAAAAATGACTTTGATAAAATAGGTGACCATGATTTCCAAATTGGGAAAGAGCATTTTGAATTTCAAGCTATGGCTAAAAACCTTATATAATATGAAATAATGAGAGATGGTGTACTGAAAATATATGATGAAATCATCGAATCCAACCCCAATATTGTGAGAAAAGGAAAAACGATGCCTTATACATCAGCCAATGGCCATATGTTCTCACAGGTTAATAAAGAAGGGGAATTGGGTATCAGACTTTCAAAAGAAAATACTGATGAGTTCGATAAAACCTTTGGCGCAAAGCCTTTTAAATCGTACGGAGCTACAATGCGAGAGTATGTTTTAATTCCCGAATCTTTGTTAAAAGACAAGAAGAAGCTGGGGGAGTATCTCAAAAAAGGATTTGAATACGTTATGTCACTGCCTTTAAAATAAAAAAACCACCTTTTCATATTGAAGGTGGTTCTTAATTTTGTGAATCTCAGGAGAGCCTTATTCGTCCGCTCCCGCTATTTTCTTTTTCAATGCATCGAACATAATGGGTGTTGCGATAAATACCGAGGAGTACGTACCTACAAGCACACCAACAATCATGGCAAACATAAACCCTCTTAAACTTTCTCCGCCAAAAATAAAGATAGCCAATAATACGATTAACGTGGTCAAGGAGGTATTCAACGTACGACTCAAGGTACTGTTCAAGGCCTGATTTATATTTTGACCATTGTTCCAGCCCTTTAAGTTTACAATTTCACGAATACGGTCAAAAACGACCACCGTATCATTTAATGAGTAACCGATTACGGTAAGGATAGCTGCAATAAAGGCTTGGTCAATTTCCATATTGAATGGCATAATGCTTCCTGTTAGGGAAAATATTCCCAACACAATCATTACATCATGAAATACGGCAATAACGGCACCTAAAGAGAATTGCCATTTTCTAAAACGCAATAGAATGTATAAAAACACTACAGCCAAAGAACCGATAATGGCTAAAAATGCATTGTTCTTAATATCATCCGCTATAGTAGGTCCAACTTTTACGGACTGTAAGATACCAATGGATTTTTCAGAAGCCCCTACGGTAAAATCTTCAAAAGAAGTTCCATCCGGTAGATATCTCTGTAGTGAGGTATATAATTTGTTCTGTATTTCTGAATCTACCTCTATTCCTTCTACTTCAACTTTATAAGGTGTAGTGACCTTAATCTGATTGGCTTCTCCAAAAGTCTTCACATTGGTTCCACTTCCGAAAACAGTATTCAACTCTGAAGCAATTTCAGAAGGATTCACTGCTTTTTCAAAACGAATCTGGTATGAACGCCCCCCAACAAAATCAACTCCCTGCTGCAATCCTGTTGTCACCAACGAGAAAACACCAATGCCTACCAAAATAAACGAAACCACGTAAGCAATCTTACGCTTGCCCAAGAATTTAATGTTCATGTTCTTGAACAAATTCTTGGTGATTGCTGTAGAGAAATCCAAGCTCCTCCCTTTTTTCGCCACATACCAGTCTACCAATAAACGTGTGATAAATATGGCTGTAAATAATGAGGTCACGATACCTATCAATAAGGTAGTTGCAAATCCTTTTATAGGACCAGAACCAAAAACGAACAATATTATCGCTGTAAGACCTGTTGTGATATTGGCATCCAAGATAGAGGAGAGTGCATTGCTGAAACCATCTGCAACTGCTTGCGTTTTCCCCTTTCCGCGTGCCAACTCTTCCTTAATCCTCTCAAAAATAAGAACGTTGGCATCTACAGACATACCAATTGTCAAAACAATACCTGCAATACCCGGCAACGTCAATACAGCTCCTAAGCTCGTAAGCACCCCAAAAATCAAAAGGATGTTTAGAATCAATGCAATATCTGCAAAAATCCCGGCTTTTCCGTAATAGAAAATCATCCAGACCAATACAAAACACATGGCAATCAAGAACGACATAAAGCCGCTATCGATGGCCTCTTGCCCCAAAGAAGGTCCAACAACTTCAGATTGAATAATCTCTGCCGATGCCGGTAATTTACCGGCTCGGAGTACATTGGCGATATCTTTGGTTTCGTTTACGGTAAAAGTTCCAGTAATTTCTGAACGTCCGCCAGATATTGGGCCCGTGGAAACCCCTGGGGCCGTGTACACCTTATTATCAAGAACGATTGCTATACCGGTTTGATTGTTGAATGCATCACCGGTCAATTTTTCCCATTCTTTTGCACCACGGGTATTCATCGTCATGCTCACTGCTGGCTTATTGAACTGATCAAAGGTGTCCTGCGCATCGGAAACTACGTCACCACTTATTCTTGGTGTATTGTCCCTATTGGATTTTAATGCATAAAGCTCTACAAGTTCAGAATCTTTTGTTGGTCTTTCCCAAAGAAATTTTGTAAACTGTACATCGTTAGGTAAAAGTCTTTTAATTTGTGGCATTCTAAGATATTTCCCAACCTCAGCGGTATCGGCAATCTGCACTCTGGCAATTGCATGACCACCTGGACTGGCAGGAATCAATTTCCCCAATAAGGGATTTGCCTGTGCCGTCAGGTCTAACGAATCTTGTGCAACATCAGATAAAAGTGAGTCTATTTCAGATTCGGGCTTGGAAATTTCTTCTTCGGCCTCAACAGGCTCCAATATCTCCTTGAGCCTTTCATTGGCGTTTACGAAAAAAGTACCCAAGCTTTGATTGCTCTGCGAGTAAGTTTCCCAAAATTCCAATTGTGCCGTGCTTGAGAGTAGTTCCTGTGCCCTACCAATATCTCTCGCTCCCGGCAATTCAACTAGAATACGACCTGAGTTTCCTTCTCGCTGGATGTTTGGCTGGGTAACCCCAAAACCATCAATACGTTCGCGAAGCACCTCAAAAGCGGAAACAATGGATTCGTCAATTTTTGTTCTGATGATTGGTTTTACTTGATCATCAGACATTTGAAAGTTTACGACATCACTTAGGCCCTTATTGGCAAAAATGTCCGGTGATGCCAGTTTGGTATCACCTTTTATATTATCAAAAGCTTCAAAGAACAATTCCAAATAGGTATCATCACTATTTTTGGAAGCATTGTCCGCATCCGCCAATGCTTTATTAAAAACTGGATTTTTGGTATTATTTGCCAGTCCCTTTAAAATATCCTTTACAGAAATCTGCAAGGTCACATTGATTCCTCCTTTAAGGTCCAATCCCTTGTTCAATTCTTTTTTCTTGGCATCGTCATAACTGGTATATCCTAAAACGGGATTGCTACCAATGGAATCCAAATATGATGCTTCTAAAGCCTCACGCTTTGCTACATAATCTTCTTCAGCTTCCGAAATTTCATTTACAGCATAGTTTTCAGCATCCTTTTCTAGCTTACTGGCTATAAATGTGAAGGAAAGCTGATAAATACTTACCAAACCAAAAAGGAGCGCGAAAAGCTTTATAAGTCCTTTGTTCTGCATTGATTATTATATTTATGGATGTTTTTCTTAAACAGCGTGCAAATATATCATTTCCAAAAAGATTTGCCAATAGATTTTGGGGGAATTGCAAATGGGCAGATTCCTGCCCATTTATATTAAATCCTTTAAATACGTAAAAGTTTATACGTCGAGCAGACCGTTGGTTTTTCCAACACCTTCTGCACTTTCCTTCATCTTTGATTTTTCAGCATCGCTCAATTCAATCTCAACGATTTTCTCTATACCATTTTTTCCCAATAACACGGGTACACCGATGCAAATATCTTTAAGTCCGAACTCACCTTCCAACATGGAGGAACAAGGGAACATTTTCTTTTGATCACATGCAATAGCTTGCACTAAGCTGGAAACTGCCGCTCCAGGCGCATACCATGCACTGGTGCCCAAAAGTTTTGTAAGGGTTGCACCTCCCACTTTAGTATCTTCCACTACTTGTTGCATACGGTCTTTAGATAAAAACTCAGAAACCTTTATACTGTTGCGGGTTGCATGACTTATCAATGGAACCATACCTGTATCGCTATGACCGCCAATGACCATACCATCAACATCTGAAATCGGAGCCTCCAATGCTTCTGCCAATCTATATTTGAATCGAGCACTGTCCAGGGCACCGCCCATTCCAATAATCCTATGTTTTGGGATACCTGTAGATTTGTGTACCAAGTACGTCATAGTATCCATTGGGTTGCTCACAACAATCAAAATAACATCAGGGGAATGCTCCAGTAGACTTGAGGCCACTGTCTTTACAATACCTGCATTGATTCCTATAAGTTCTTCCCGCGTCATACCAGGTTTACGTGGAATTCCAGAGGTAATTACAGCAATATTGCTACCTGCAGTTTTAGAATAATCGCTGGTACTTCCGGTAATTTTGGTATCAAAACCATTTAAAGAAGCGGTCTGCATCAAATCCATTGCCTTGCCTTCAGCATATCCTTCCTTGATATCCAGTAAAACAACTTCTGACGCAAAATTTTTCATTGCAATATATTCAGCACAGCTTGCCCCAACTGCTCCTGCTCCAACTACGGTAACTTTCATGTTCTTTGGTTTTAAATTAATGGTATAAAAATACAGCATTTACATCAGAAAAAAACTGACTTTTTACCATTTTAGAACTTGATTGCTTTATTATATTGTTTTGTCTACCCTAATTGTAGAGGCAGCAATAATAAGATGTTTTGAAATGTACTTTCTGTTTTCTTGGGCACTCGCCTGAAGTATTGACGCTAGGTAAAAAAGTCAACAAAAAAACTAAACCGTGCTCAATTTAAATGTTAGGTGAAGTAAACTTATGATTACACGGAATTATAATATTGTACTGTTAAAATTGATTTTGTGTTAATAAAAAACGTAGTTCAACGAATAAATACATATATTTTGAATATGTAAGAAATAGATTACAATAAATACTATCTTTTTGGCGTTATACTAATCCCAATTCATTATTAACCTACTTATCTATGAAAAAGCTTTTTTCATTGTTGTTGATTATATCTATAATCGCAATAAGCAACTGTACCAGTATCCCTGAAAACAACGACCCTATTTTGGGAATCTGGGCAATAGGCACCTCAACCATCGATAGCAAAACTGCTGTAGAAAATACGACTCGTGAAGAGTGGATCTTCAATGATGTTTATTTAGGAAGGTACCAAAGGTATTCAAATTCCAAGATTACTTTTTATACGGATTTTAGATGGTCCGAAGACGACGGAGTTTATACTATCATTTATTCCGATACCGAAATCAATGATGTTACCGTCAACTTGCAAGAAACAAACGATCCCGAAATATTGGCTCTTGATAATGGCGTTGTCTATGCCGTTAGGGAGTAAATGAAAATTCAAATAGAGAAATTTACTAAGGCCCCAAAGTTTTTGGGGCCTTAGTATTTAAAGATTTTATCTGAATTCAAAATTAATACCAAAGGTCAAAGTATTAAATTCTGCAATATTATAATCAGCGTTCAACCTGAAAAAACCTAGTTTTAATTTAGTACCAACACTGGCCATAACACCATTTACTTTATTCGTAATTGAAAAAGGGTCTTCATACGTACTTTGAAAAGGGCCAGACGTTACCACGTAGGTCCCCAGGATATCTGTTTCTGATTTTCCGGTCATATATCCTAAGCCTCCATAAAAATTGATAATGGGCATTTTTGTAGAAACCACGGCACTAAAATTCCAAGAATTAAATCTGGTATCTATTCTTTGATTTGCTCCCTCAATAATCTCCGTATCCGTAAAATCATATTCACCATTCAACCTCGTATAGCCTATAACACCGGATATGGCTATGGGAAGCACTTTATCTGCAGGTAGATGTTCGGTAAAATCATGTTGAATCCCTACCCCAAAAAGGCCGATTTTTACATCGTCAGTATCGATTTTAGGCAAAAATCTTGCTTTTATTTCTGTACCTTTTATTAATCCTACGCTGGCCTGTATATAGCCCGAAGGCACAAAATTAATATCTTCGGAAGCCAATCCGGATGGTAATTCAAACTCTTCCCTAACAGGAACACCAGGTACCACTTCTGCTTCAACAAATACGCGAACGCCCTGAATATCACCTAGAGCGGTTGAAACTTCTCTTGAAGTACTTCCATCAACAAATTGGAGGTTTTCATAATCTTCGGTATTTAAGGTGAAGGCTTTTTTATCGTCCTTGTTCTTAAATCCAGTAATATTTCCGATAATGGAAATCTCAAATCCGCCCAAAGGCTTGGCATCGGCAGAATTGTACCAACCGTTTGAAATGCTATAGATACCTGCTTCAGATACTGGCGCAAGCCAATCCGAAGTGAATCTTTCGGCATCATTTAGACCTGCTGCCAAGAGGTCATTAAGGTTGGATTGTGATATTCCAAAAGAAAAACTACATAACATGAGTAAAAGAATGATTCTTTTCATTTTGTAAAATTTTTCCTAAAACTAAAAAACTCGCCCTGATAAGGCGAGTTTTTGTTGTGAAACAAAGGTTATTTATACGTCTATGTTCGCATAGACAGCATTTTTCTCAATAAATTCACGTCTTGGAGGCACTTCATCTCCCATTAACATAGAGAATATACGGTCAGATTCCGTAGCATTATCTATGCTCACTTGACGTAATGTCCTAAACTCTGGATTCATTGTAGTATCCCACAATTGCTCAGCGTTCATTTCACCAAGACCTTTATAACGTTGAATACCAGCTCCTCCATTCATTGATGCTACTATTTCATCACGCTCCTCATCATTCCATGCGTATCTGCGCTTTGTGCCTTTTTTTACTAAATATAGTGGTGGTGTTGCAATGTAAACATGCCCTCCCTCTATAAGTTCTCGCATATACCTAAAGAAGAAAGTAAGAATCAAGGTTTCAATGTGGCTACCATCTACGTCGGCATCACACATGATCACTACTTTGTGATAGCGCAGTTTCTCCAGGTTCAATGCTTTGCTATCTTCTTCGGTACCAATGGTTACACCAAGTGCAGTGTAAATATTCTTGATTTCTTCATTTTCAAAAACCTTGTGCTGCATGGCTTTTTCAACATTCAATATTTTGCCACGTAACGGCAATATTGCCTGAAAGTTTCTATCCCTTCCTTGCTTTGCGGTACCGCCCGCGGAATCTCCCTCTACCAAAAAGACTTCACATTTAGTTGGGTCTTGTTCAGAACAATCGGATAGCTTTCCTGGAAGGCCACCCCCAGTCATTGGGTTTTTACGCTGTACCATTTCTCGGGCCTTGGCGGCTGCGTGGCGTGCTTGGGCAGCAAGAATTACTTTTTGAACGACTGATTTGGCATCGTCCGGGTGTTCTTCCAAATAATTGGTCAACATTTCGGATACGGCCTGACTTACGGCACTTGTAACCTCACGGTTACCCAATTTTGTTTTGGTCTGTCCTTCAAATTGGGGCTCGGCAACTTTTACGGAAACTATTGCTGTAAGTCCTTCACGAAAATCATCCCCTGCCACTTCAAACTTGAGCTTGTCCAGCATTCCTGAACCGTCTGCAT
Source organism: Flagellimonas maritima (assembly GCF_003269425.1). NCBI lineage: Bacteria > Pseudomonadati > Bacteroidota > Flavobacteriia > Flavobacteriales > Flavobacteriaceae > Flagellimonas > Flagellimonas maritima. Next base: position 618,573 of record NZ_CP030104.1, read on the forward strand.
ATTTCTTTAATGTTGAAGTTAGTCCTCTTCTAAATCCTGACAAATGCGTTCCACCTTCATGGGTATTGATATTGTTCACATAGGAATGAAGATTCTCGGTGTAACCTGTGTTGTAAACCATGGCCACTTCTACGGGAATACCATTCTTCTCACCTTCCATGGCGATTACACTTTTAATAAGTGGCTCCCGATTTCCGTCCAAAAACTTGATGAACTCCTTTAAACCTTCTTCAGAATAGAACGTTTCAGAAATGTATTCTCCTTTTTCGTCTTTATTCCTCTTATCTGTCAGCGTTATAGTGATTCCCTTGTTCAAATAAGACAGCTCACGCATTCTATTTGAAAGGGTCTCATAATTATATTCTATGGTTTGTGAAAAAATCGTATCATCTGGCATAAAGGTGACTACGGTACCTGTTTCTGAGCTCTCACCAACACTTTTTACCGGATACAGGGTTTTTCCCCTTTCATATTCCTGTTCCCATACTTTGCCTTCCCTATATACAGTTGCTTTTAAATGAACAGATAGCGCATTTACCACTGAAACCCCGACACCATGCAAACCACCGGAAACCTTATATGAGTCTTTATCAAACTTTCCACCTGCACCAATCTTGGTCATAACCACTTCCAAGGCAGAGACCCCTTCCTTTTTATGGAGTCCGACGGGAATTCCCCTACCATTATCCTTTGTTGTAATGGAATTGTCTTCATTGATGGTAACTTGGATGCTATCGCAGTGACCACCCATAGCCTCATCAATGGAATTATCAACTACTTCATATACCAAATGATGCAATCCTCTAACACCTACGTCACCAATATACATGGAGGGTCGCATACGCACATGTTCCATGCCTTCAAGGGCCTGAATACTATCTGCCGAGTATTGATTTTTTTTAGCTTCTTCGCTCATATATTTATTGTATTAGCTTTGAAATTTTCAAATCCTACAAATATAAGCAATACCCTTTGAAATTAGGTGGTTGGGGCATGTTCAACGTTTAAAGTTATCAACAGAAATATGTGAAAAACAAGGGTTGATTTGATACTCACATTTTATATGTCTTTAATCCAAAAAGCCCCTTAAATAAGGGGCTTTTCCGACTAATTGAAAATGATACAAAACAACATCCTCCATCTTCATCTTTTAATTTTTTGTTTACTTCGCATAAGCATCTTCATGGACGTTTGCTACAGCCCTCCCGGATGGGTCGTTCATATTTTTGAACGCTTCGTCCCACTCCAGCGCAATCTTAGTGCTGCATGCTACGGATGGTTCCTGTGGGACACTCGATGCGGCAGCATCTGAAGGGAAATGTCCTTCAAATATGGAACGATAATAATATTCCTCTTTGGATGTTGGTGTCTGGATGGGAAACTTGAAATGGGCATTTGCCAGCTGTTCGTCACTTATTTCCATTTCTACCAAAGATTTTAGGGTATCTATCCAACTATATCCAACACCATCAGAAAACTGTTCTTTTTGTCGCCATACAACACTTTCGGGCAAGTAGGATTCGAAAGCTTTACGAACTACCCATTTTTCCATACGTTCACCATTAATCATTTTATCCTTTGGGTTGATACGCATGGCTACATCCATAAATTCTTTGTCCAAAAATGGAACACGTCCTTCTATTCCCCAAGCTGCCAATGATTTATTGGCCCTGAGACAATCGTACATATGCAGTTTATCCAACTTTCTAACGGTTTCTTCATGAAAATCTTTTGGGCTAGGGGCTTTATGAAAGTACAAGTACCCACCAAACAGTTCATCCGCTCCTTCTCCCGATAATACCATCTTTATTCCCATGGATTTAATAACCCTGGCCATTAAATACATTGGTGTAGATGCCCTTATCGTGGTGATATCATAGGTTTCAAGGTTGTATATGACATCCTTAATAGCATCCAAACCTTCTTGAATGGTAAATTTTATCTCGTGATGGATGGTCCCTATATGATTTGCCACTTTTTGTGCCGCTGCTAAATCCGGGGAACCTTCCAATCCCACTGAAAATGAATGTAATTGTGGCCACCAAGCATCTTTCGTGTCGCCTGATTCTATTCGTTTTTGTGAGTATTTTTTTGCTATTGCAGAAGTAACTGAAGAATCCAATCCGCCGGATAGCAGTACACCATAGGGTACATCGGACATTAGTTGACGATGAACGGCAGCTTCCAGCGCGTCCCTAATTTCACTGATACTGGTCTCATTTTCTTTTACTGCTTCGTACTCCATCCAATCCCTGGTATACCACTTTTTAAATTCCCCATCTGAGCTATGTAAATAGTGGCCGGGTGGAAAAAGTTCGATTTTGGAACAAATACCCTCCAAGGCTTTTAGCTCTGATGCTACATAAAAGGTTCCATTTTTATCCCAGCCAATGTATAAGGGGATAATTCCCATATGGTCCCTAGCAATAAAATATTCATCCTTTTCGCTATCATAGAGTGCAAAACCAAAAATCCCGTTAAGATCATCTAAAAAGTCGGGGCCCTTTTGTTGATAAAGAGCCAAAATCACTTCACAATCAGACTGGGTTCTAAACTCATAGTTCCCTTCAAATTGTTTTCTTAACTCCCTATGGTTATAGATTTCCCCATTTGCCGCTAAAACCAGTTTTCCATCTACACTGAACAATGGCTGCTTTCCAGATGCCGGGTCAACGATTGCCAGTCTTTCATGTGCCAACAAAGTTTTCCCATCAGCATATATTCCGCTCCAATCCGGACCTCTGTGTCTTACTTTTTTGGACATTTCCAACAATTGGGGTCTCAGCGATTCCGAGCTTTCCTTTATATCAAACGCGCATACTATTCCGCACATATTTTTAATTTTTATAACGATTTAGATACAAATATTATCTTATAGTTTCAATAATAAAACAATAAATCTAAAATACGTTTCAATTTTATACTATAAATATAAATTCAATATAAAATTAAAACACCTTTACTTATTTAAATGCCAATCTCGAACACTTTGTAAGGTTCTCAAATTTTAACGTCTTTTTATAAAAACGCCATTCAATTACATCCTAGTTTTGAGGGCAACTAAAAATTTTATCATGAAAAATGTATTCTTAATTACTTTATTAACCGTGTCACTTGTTTTTTCAACAGAGGCTACAGCACAAAAGTTCAGTGGTTTGGACAAAAGTCCTGCTGATATTGCTTCTTATCCTACAAGCTACAGAGTATCCGACAAAGCCGTTCGTGTCATCTATAGCCGTCCCCAATTAAAGGGACGTAGTCTTTCTGAACTTGCCCCTGCAGGTAAAGTTTGGAGAACGGGAGCAAACGAAGCTCCGGAAATTACTTTTTATAAAGATGCTACCGTTGGCGGTAAAGCTGTAAAAGCTGGAACATATTCTTTATTTACTATTCCTGGAGAAGATGAATGGACCGTGATTTTGAACAGTAATCTAAACCAATGGGGTGCCTATTCTTATGATAATGCGGCAGACATAACTAGAGTTACTGCCAAAACAAGTACTGATGGTGAGTCTTTGGAAGCTTTCTCCATTGCGTTTGACGAGGATGGAAACAATATGATTATGGGCTGGGGCACTACTCGTGCTACGTTACCTATAAGTTTCTAATCAAAGAAAATATATATTTAGAAAAAAAGCGAGCTAAAATGGCTCGCTTTTTTATTTGTCAAGAAATTTTGTGAGGAGTATTTTTCATCAAATTGAACTATCCTGCTGGACGAATGGTGAACTCAGAATGATTTCTTTTATGCACTTATTAAACAGTTTTATTATTTTACTTGAACTCCACCTACAAAGACTTGTTCCGAATTTAAGTTTGGAATATCATCGATTGGAATAGTCATGATATCATCGCTCAGCAGCACAAAATCAGCGAATTTTCCGACCTCTATGCTTCCTTTTTCGTTCTCTTCAAAGTTGGAATGTGCTGCCCAAATGGTCATCCCCTTTAAGGTTTCTTCCCTTGATAGCGCGTTCTTCATTTGAAAACCACCTTCTGGATATTGTTCTAAATCCTGCCTTGCCACTGCTGCATAGAAAGTTAAAAAAGGACTCACTTGTTCTACGGGAAAATCAGTTCCCAAAGCTACCGTCCCTGCTTTGTTCAACAATTTTTTGAAGGCATAGGCTCCTTGAACCCTTTCTGCACCTAATCTGTCTTCTGCCCAATACATATCGCTCGTTGCGTGGGTTGGCTGAATAGATGGGATAATCCCATTTTCAAAATAATCAAAATCCTGCTCAGAAATTACTTGTGCATGCTCCACTTTCCATCTTCTATCTTCTTTACCTTCTAAGGCTTTATTATATGCCCTTAAAACAACGATATTGGCAGAATCCCCTATGGCATGGGTATTCATTTGATATTCTGAGGAGGCAATTCGTTCCGCTAATGCTTCAATTTGGTCTACCGGTGTAATCATAGCTCCAAAATGTCCTTCTTGGTCTGAGTAAGGTGCTCTTAATGCCGCTCCTCTTGAACCCAAGGCACCATCACCATATACTTTTACAGAACGAACATTTAATGTATTGGTTTTAATGATTCCCTTGCTCAGGTAATGGTCTAAATTTTCCTTTGTGTTACTCACCATCGCGTATACCCGTATAGACAAATCGCCGGCTTTTTGTAGACTGTCTATCAAATCAATTGTTGGTCTGTGCAATCCAGCATCATTGACCGTGGTCAATCCATAATTAAAACACAAACGCTCGGCATCTTTTAAAGCCTGAATCTGGGTAGCCTTGTTTGGTTTGGGAATAACTTCATCGACCATTCCCATAGGATTGTCTACCAGTACTCCAGTTATTTTTCCATCTTTTTTCACAATCTCTCCACCTTCGACCTGTGTGTCCAAAGTAATTCCTGCCAATTCCAGTGCTTTTTGATTGACTAAATATGCATGCCCGTCCACTCGTTCCAACGCTATCGGGGTATTAGGAAAAAGTTCGTCCAATTTGTCTTTGGTAGGGAATTCCTTTACTTCCCAGTCGTTTTGATCCCATCCTCTTCCCTGAATAAAATTAGAAGGATTCTCCTTTTGAAAAGCTACTACTCTATCCACTATTTCTTGAAAACTTGTGGTTCCTACCAAATCGACCACTTGTTGGTTGAGGCCCAATCCGTAAAAGTGGCAATGTGCATCTATTAGTCCGGGGACGATAGTTTTACCGTCAGCGTTCATTTCCTTTTTTGCAGAATATTTTTCGTAAATATCAGTGGAATCGGATACTGCAATAAACTTACTGTTGGAAACAGCAAAGCTACCTGCTTTGGAAAAGCCAGCATCGACGGTGTAAATATTTGCATTATAGACTATCAAATCCACTTCTTCTTTTTGATTGCAAGACATAAGAAAAATAAGAATTGATACTAGGGAAAGAAGATTTTTCATTTTTGAAGGTTTCCTCCAAAAATAGAAAATGTTATTGTAAAGATGGTTTTAGTTACCAGCGAACTCGAAGCATTCCAAATTCGACTTGCCATAACCTGTCTCTTTATGTTGATAAGCGTTTAAAAACATTAGCCTTTAAAATATACAATTATAAAACTGCTGTATATTATGAAAGCTGGAAATCTTAATATGGTGTTATGCTGAACTCGTTTCAGCATCCCACATCCTAATTTTACAACCAATTTTGAGTATGGGACCCTGAAACAAGTTAAGGGCGATAACAAAAACATACTGTTTTAACATGTGTACCTCTAAATTTTGGGGCCAATAGGTAAAATAGCAAAATGCACTACGGGCGATCATAAGTATTTGCTGTTGTATCACTAATCCCTAAACTCGGTCATTACAAATTCTACTCTACGATTGGAAAGATGGTTTTCTTTGATTTTTCCATTTCCAAGTGGCCTTGTGTCCCCGACACCTTCCCAAACAATACGCTTGTCATCAATACCAAGATTTTTAAGATAAAGTGCAACTGCCCTGGCTCTTAAAGAGGATACGAACTTATTGTATTCGGGTTTTCCAACATTATCGGAATGCCCTGTAATCTTCATCTGTACAGCTGCATTTTCTTTGAGATACTTGAATATTTTTTTGATACTTGCTATTGCTTCTGCATCCAATTCGTATCCTTTGGGCTCAAACGGATTTCGCTCCAAAACGTATATCTTATCTTTTTCATAATTGACTCTTGGAAGCTCCTCAAGAACTATATTATCAACATAATAATAAGAGAAGTCACTGGATAATACGGAACCTTTATGTTCCAACAACGCTGTGTTCGCATTATTGCTAAAATTGCCTATAATGACATGGTTTTCAAAACCTTTGGCTTCAAATTCTGCTGTTAGCGTAACCCAATCGTTAGTATTTGCCAAAGATTTGTTCGGTTTTAATTTTACTTCATAAAAAGTAATATCCTCATGTAAATCTAAACGAGAACTGGTCAAAGCTGAACCGTTGGGAAACTTTATCTTTTTGTTGACCAGTACAATTGATATATTTTTCAAAGCCAAGCTAGATGCTTCAGCAAGACTTAATTGTATTGATATTTTGTAAGAATGTTTTTCTCTCAACGTTTTGCTGGTATTCAATTGAACATATTCGCGATAGTTATTTAAAGCATAGAAATAAAGTCCAACATAACCTGAGCCTTCTGTTGTTATTTGTGAACCCTTGAAGTTGGAAGGAATCCCAAAATCATTTGAACCACATTTGTTGAAGTAGTCGCCAGAACTTGATGTCGGCAAAGAAATATCTTCAAGTAAAATACTGGGATTTGTTATGTGCGAGGGGCAAGATTTGAAGTTTTCAAATCCAGGGTTTAAAATCAAATTTTGTCCAGAAATTGGAAACCCCAATAAAATACTAAAACCGAAAAATAAAAAAATACGAGTAGTCTTACAATACATAGTTATATTGGTTTGTAGGTTCTCGTACCGCCTAAATTAACGTAGTTTTTTTACCCATATTGTTTAATCAGGATTTTTTAATCTTCTCAGGTTCGTTCTTCTTTGAATACTTTTTTTCGAAAATAATCGTTATTATAGTCCAAATCTTATCTTTCAATGCGCATAGTAACCTATATGCTCTTATTGTCCCTTGTTCCCTATTTTGGCCTTGGTCAAAATAAAATAAACGGAAAAGTTGTTGATCAACTTGGATTTCCCGTTTATAGGGCTTCTGTTGAAATCGATGCAACGGACATTGTTGCCTATACCGATTATGACGGTTCTTTTTTATTAAAAAGCGAAAAGGATTTTCATTGGAAGGTCAACATCAAGTCCAAGGGTTATAAGCCACAGTCTTTTTTTGTAATAAGTGGCGGTAATACTGGTGATATTGTATTGGAATATGATGCTACCATTAAAGAACTATTGGATGGCAATTCCAGCTTGGACCAAAAATTTTATCGGAATTCATGGGGAAAAGCAGTCCTGATTCCAAAGTCAGAAATTCTCTTGGCCGGCGTTTTCAATTTTTAAAATATTTCAAATCCATATCGTTGTTGTATCACTCATCAACGAACTCTGTCATTACAAACTCCACGCGTCGATTTTTTCTTCTGGCCTTATCTGTAAGCGTACTGTCCAAAGGAATTTTATTCCCATAACCGATATATGAAATCCTATCATTTTCAAGTCCAAGTTTTCTAAGGTATTTTGCTACAGTATTTGCCCGTTGATTGGACAAAACTTCATTATACTCTTCAGAACCCAAATGGTCTGTATGTCCACTAATCGTTACTTTTAATTTAGGATGTTTTTTTAGATGCTCATAAACATCCTTCAAACTTTTTCTTGCTTTTGGTCCCAATTCAAAACGATCAAAGTCAAAATTAACGTGATTGAGTACATAGGTCTGGTTAGGCTGATAGTCAGGTCCCACATAGGTGAGCATTATATTATCCAGATAATAATAAGAATAACCTTCGGTAGATGTTCTGTTCTTTCCAAAATCCAAGTAATTAGTGCCGCCATTACTTTTAAAATTTCCCAAAATCAAATAGCGCTCAAAACCTTTTGCTATAATTTCCAGTTCAATGTGCATCCACTCTGTTTTGTCATCATAAAAGCCATTGGTCAAAAACTGCTCTGGCCGCGTGGTTTTTATTATTTCTGATTCTAAAGTGGCATTGGAAAGCTGTCTTTTGGTATGAATGGACAGAGGCTTTTCGGAAAATGCAGCACCAATCTCCATGACGGCTCCATCAGATTTTTCAGAAAGACTTAGTGAAAGTTTTAAGCTATAACGATGCCCCTTTTTTAAGGTTTCAGATAATTCTACCTGTATATATTCCCTATAATCTTTTGGTGCATATAAATATAGACCAGCATAGGCATTGCCTTCAAAAGCTTCTTGCTTGCCCTTAAAGTTCATTGGGATTCCAAGTTTTGTTTTGCTGCATTCATTAAAATAATCAGTAGTCCCTAAAGTGGGAGCACTCCAAAATTCAGCATCCTTGTTGAGGTTACTCATTTTGATAGGACATTCTATGAAATCTTCAAAGCTTCCGTTTTGGACAAGATTCTGTGATACCGCTGATGAGAATATCAGGGAAAGGAGAGAAAGGGGCACTATGTTCGTGAATGGTAATCGCATGACTTCCGATTCATCCAAAATAACCCATTACTACAGGATAAGTAGGCTGATAGTCAAAATATAACGATTTTCTGTATGCTTTATTGTGCTTTTACCTACAAACTATAGATGTATTGTAGAATAATATTATAAAAAGTCTCTGAATCAAAAATCGAACTTATAAGAAAGACCAGCTAGGGCCTGAAAACTTTGAACTCTAAAATTGGCCCAACGTTGATAATCATTATTGGCAATATTGGACGCTTTCACAAAGACGGAAAGCTGTTCATTAAAACGATAGCCTACATGTGCATTGGCATCAAAAAAACTATCTAAAGTGACTATAGTCGAAGGAAAATCAGAAGGCTCAGCGTTCTCAAGAGCCACAGAAACCAAATCTTCACGCTCGCCAACAAAAAACAGGTTGGCTCCCATATACCATTGTTTACCTATTTGATAATCCATAAACAAAGAGCCTTTAATACTGGGCAGGTTCCAAGCTGGGTTGTCCGTTTCGGTATCATAGTCGTAAAACTCCGCGTTGACCCCCAAAGTAAAATTTCGGTTCACATCAACATTCAATTCTGCAAAAATGCCTAGGGTTTTTATATCATCATAGAACACTTGAAAGGAATTTCCATAGAAATAGCCCTTTTCATCATTCCTGAACAGATTTTCTGGATTCAACAAAAACAAAGGTCTTCGATTTTCAGCAGTGTAGGAACCCTTGATGTTGTACCCTACATTGGACAATAACTGCCCTTTAATACCTAAATATCCTTCATACTGCTGATCCGTAGGTTGAATAGTTAGTGTTGGGGAGACAAACGTATTTTCATTTACAAAATCATAATAAGAATTCTGTCTTAGCTCACCTTCTACACCACCATAGGCTATAACCGTTTCATTTAACAAACGGTAAGATCCCGTAACTGCTGGATAGATATAAAAATTACCATCGCTATTTTCTGTATCCATTCCATAAACCAAATTGGCACCAAGATTAAGCGTGAGGTCATCGCGAAGCATGGTAAGGCTCGGATTTATGCCAACTTGAAAATGACCGTAGTTTATTCCAACCTCATTTGTTGTATTGTTTAAGGATTCGTTTTCAAAACTTCCACCAACATAATCCAATTTAGTGCTAATGGTCACCATTTCTTCTGTTACAGGTAGCTCAATAGTAGGCGCTAGTACGGCACGATTCTCCCCAGATTCCGTAGCATCCCAAAACCTCCTTACCAAAATGGTTCCACTCTTAAAGAAGGAATCTTCAAGATTTAAATGTGCTTTGGCCTGTGCGTTGAAATAATTTTGGGTTTCGTCAATGCTTGCAACCACTGCCTCGTCAAAAGCATCATTTTCGATTCCGTACCAATTGTAAAGCTGATGTTGAAGTCCGACACTGGCACCCCAATCCACATCCCTGTCCTTTTTTGCATAAGAAACATCAATTTTGGTATTATAAAAATCTGCATCCAAAGGAGTCGACTCAATATTGCCTCTTGAAGAATTATGATTCAGTCCAAAATCCAACAGGTCCTCTCCCCTACTGAATTCGCGGCTCGTATAAAAATCTACCAGAGCATTATTGAAATTTCCCAAACCGACCGATGCGTACGAATTGTACAAGGTTGGTGGCGGTGTTTTTTTCACCCGCGATGCTTTTCCCTTTGCGGGAGTAAAAGTAGAAGCTACGGGCACGGAGAAAATGCTGTAATTTATTTTCTTTTTTTGCAAGACAATGGAATCATTTAAATTGGGTGATGATTTCAACTTAAAGGCATCTGAAACGGTCGGTGAGTAAGGTTTTACCACAGTGACCGTTTCAGTACCTATATCATCGGTTTCCTGGGCTAAAACTGCTCCCCAAAGGCTCAAAAATAATATGGTGAATATATAGCTATGCTTTTTGTACATGGTGTGTCTTAAATTTAGTTCCCGTTAGGATCTACAGAAGAATTGCTTTTTGCCTCACGTGCCTTTATAATGGAAAGTTCTCCCTTGGCCTCTGCCACAATGCTTTCAAATTCGGAAAAATTGGAAATTACACTTTCCAATATATAGGTAGCTTGAAATGCATCGCCCAATGCATAGAAATTCTTGGCCATCAATACCAATCCTTTTCCTCCCCATTTTTTATGTGACGCATAATCCTTGGCCAGTTTTTGTACCGATGTATTCGAAGCCTCAAAATCCTGACTCTTATTTTTAAAATAGGCATCATAGTACCAAGCTTCTGCCGCTGTCTCCCCAATAGCGATTTTCTTGACTTCATCATACGAAGTTTCTGCCAATTGTCCATCACCTGTTGCGATTGCAGAACGTGCGATCATAATTTGCGCATCACTTTTAATACGATTATCTATTTTAGGAGCTTTAAGAACTTTTTCCGCATAGGTTATCGTTTTATCAAAATTCTCTTTTTCGTAGTAGCCCTTCATCAAATTGGATTGCGCAAAGGTTCTATTTTGAGGGATTTCAGCAGTGTTTTCCAATTTTTCCAAAAAAGGAATGGCATTTTCATAATCCTGTTTTCCAACATATATCTCGCAGACCCTAGAAAGTGCCTGTTCGGTAAACTCCCCATTGCTATCGGCAACAGCTTTATAATTTGGCAATGCTTTTTCCTTATCCCCTTTGGCAAAATAGAGTTGGGCAAGATTGAAATTGGCCTGTAGCGCATGTAGGCCGTTTGGGAATTCTTTTAAATAATCTTCGTAACCTCGAATGGCCATATCGGTTTTACCTTCTGCATATTTTCTATCGGCTGATTCGTAGCTTGCGTTATCCAATTCAGTGTCCGTAACTTCTACAAAATCCAAACTTCTTGCCCAAGTAGCGTATTCACTTACCCTTCCTTCATCCACATAGACCAATTTGGCAGTTCCTACAGCCTGTTTGGCCTCTTGTGTTTTTGGATATTTTTGCACAATTTCCTTTAACTTGGTCAATGCTTGACTATTTCTGTTGGCGTTATAGTGAACCAATCCTTGGCGAAGCAATGCTCTAGGAGCAAACTTGCTTGTTGCAAATTCTTCAACAAGCCTGTCATACGTTTGAAGGCCTTTGGCCTCTTCATCTATTTTTACATATGTGTTGCCCAGCTCAAAAAGGGCGTCGTCCCTAAAAGAGGACTTAGGATATCTTGTTAAAAATCGATTTAAGCCTTCAAGCTTGGCGCTATTATTTCCTAAAAACCCACTGCACAATGTTTTTTGAAAAGCTGCATAGTCTTGTTCAGAAACGTTTAGTTTTAATGCTTCATCATAAGCGGTCTGAGCTAGTTTGTATTGACTGGTAACGAAATAACTATCGCCCAATCGCAGGTTACTATCATTGAGTATGTCTATATTTTCTTTGCCAGAGCTGACTATATTTTTGAAATGATTTACTGCACTACCGTAATTTTTCAGTTTGAAATGACAATACCCCAAATTATAATCCAAATCTTGATATTCCTCTAGATTTTTTGAAGCCTCAAGTCCTTGGAACCTATTGAAACCTTCCAAAGCTGCCTCAAAACGATTTAATCTATAATCGGATTCAGATTTCCAATACAGTGCGCGTGCCTCAAAAGTTGGATTTTCCGCACTTTTCAACGATTTGGAAAAGTGCTCAAAAGCTGTTTCATAATCACCGTCCATAAACAGTTCCACTCCCCTGTAAAATGCTACTTTTTGATAGGTTTCTTTGCTGGCGTATCCCTTGTTTTGTTCTAAAAGAACCATTGCTCCCTCAAAATTCCTTGAAGTGATATAGGAATCTACCAACAACTCTTGAATTTCTTGTTGATGTTCATCTTTTGGATACTTTTCCAGATAAGCAGTCAACACTTCTGGAACAGGTTCGTACGCATTTCCTATTTCGTAGCTCAATCTAGCGTAATTCAAGAAAGCATCCTTTTGTATTTCTGCACTGAAATCCATTTGGGAAGCATTTCTAAAAGCGTTCAAGGCTTCTGATTTTTTATTTAATTTCAGATAGCACTCGGCCAGATGATAATATGCATTTTGGGAGACGCTATTTGTGCCTCCTATAATTTTGTTGAATTGTTGAACCGCGCTGTCATAGTCTCCGATTTTATAATAGGAATATCCAATCAAGTAATAATCCGTATTATTGAATTTCCCACGTTTTCCGCGGTACTTTTCCAAATATGGAACGGCCTCTTCGTACTGTTCCAAATTAAAGTAGCTTTCGCCGATGATTTTGTTAAGCTCGGATACTTCACTACGGTCAGACTTTGGCAACTGTTTTTTGGCCAGGGCAATGGCTTCCTCAAAATTTCCTAACTTAAAATTTAGGTCCGCCTGATAATACGATAACTTTTCATTAAGAAGTTCGGGGTCGGTAATCTGATCAAAACGCTCACTAGCACCATCGTAATCATCCTGCTCATAGGCAATATATCCCAAATAATATTTTGCTTGGGATCCATATTTGGTCGAATTGCTCACTTTGCTTAAATAACGCTCTGCATCCTTTGGCCTGTTGGACGAATACAGCGCATACCCATTATTGAAATTGAAACGTTCCTTATCGGTATTTGACATGGTGGACTGATCCACTTTTTTGTACCATTTGAGTGCATAGGGATATTTTCCCGTCTCAAAATAATAATCGGCTACGTCCAAAAAAGCCGAGTTACGCTTTGTAGAGGTTGGGTAACGCTCCACAAAATCCTCCATCATCTTATCGGCTCCACGTTGGTTTAGGCGTATGGCTGCATTTGCGGCATAATAGGCACTATTTGCTTTGGTCTCGTAGTCCTTTGTCTCGACCTTCACTTTTTCAAAAATAGTCTGTGCTGCTTGGTATTGTTGGTTATTATAAAGTGATAGTGCATCTTGAAAGACCTTTTTTTCGTGGGTATGGATTTTGGTCTCTTGAGCTATAAGAATAAAAAAAGTTCCCAAGAAAATGGGGAAGAAAATGAGGTGATTTCGATTCATAGTGTTCTACGCTGTTCTCGATTGATTGTTACCATAACGTCAAAATTTAAGCCAAAGTATATTCCAAAGTTAGGAAGCATAATTTGTAAACGCTTAACTCATTATAAATTTAGAACTTAGTACCTTTATTTTTTAATGTAAAATTATGCTCGAAACCATCGTAAAATTAAAAGACGTAGCTATATTCCAAAATGAAAATCTCATCTTGAACAAAATTACCTTAGAAGTAAAAAAAGGGGAATTTGTATATATAATCGGTAAAACGGGGAGTGGGAAAAGTAGTTTTATGAAAACCTTATATGCGGATATTCCCTTGAAGCAAGGCTCTGGCAATGTGGTCGATTTTGATTTGAAAAAGCTGCAGGAAAAGGACATTCCATATTTAAGGAGAAAATTAGGTATTGTTTTTCAGGATTTTAAATTACTATCCGATAGAAATATTAACAACAATCTACGTTTTGTTCTCAAAGCAACGGGATGGACAGATACCACTAAGATGGACAGTAAAATTGAAGAAGTTTTGGACAAAGTGGGAATGAAAACCAAAGGTTTTAAGTTTCCGCATGAATTATCCGGTGGAGAACAGCAACGTATTGCAATAGCTCGAGCCCTACTGAATGACCCAGAGTTGATTCTTGCAGATGAACCTACGGGAAACTTAGACCCGCAGACAAGTGTTGAAGTCATGAAAGTACTTCAAGACATCAACCAGAACGGGCGGACAATCATTATGGCCACCCATGATTATGCCCTTATTCTTAAATATCCGCATAAAACATTGAAATGTGATGGAAGCAAAGTTTTTGAGGTTATTCAAAAAGCAACTGCATCATGATCCTTAAAAAACGCGACTGCAAAAAAAATAAAAAAACCAATCCTTTAATCGGTATATTACTTTTCTTGATATCGATAGTTTTGACCGTTCTTACTGGACCGCTTGGCTTGATATACGGTTTTTTTCAGCAACTGTTTACAAGAGGTTTGACAGGGGTTGGGGAGTTTGCCTTAGAAATGGCCATCTCCATAGATCAATTGGGTAACGTAATCATGCAGCATTTGTTCAACCTGCTCTGGATAAAAGAAGGGGGTTATGAATTTGGTAACAGGGATGAAACCATTTCTAGTGCTTTGGGAAAAAATAAACAATTGGATACCTTAACAGGGTTTGGAAAAGCAATAGACAAAATTTTGGACATTATTGACCCCAACCATTCCCTGAACTCAATCGACTACTATATTCAGCCTCCAAAAGAGAACCGTTAACAAATAATTGAACATTGTTGTGGTATTGACCCCATGACCGCCAAAAGTTTTTTGTTTATTTGTTAAAATTTAATTTTCTTCCTTTTTATGGAAATTCTTGGTATTGATGTTGGTGGGTCTGGTATTAAAGGTGCACTGGTAAACGCTGAAACTGGAGAAATGCTTACGGAAAGGTATCGCATTCCCACCCCAAGTTCAAGAAAGCCTGAAGATATGGCCAAGGTCATCGCTCAAATAGTTGACCACTTTAAATATAAAGGGCCTGTAGGATGTGGCTTTCCGACAATTGTGAAAAATGGAGTATGTCAATCGCCCGGAAACCTTCATCCGAGTTGGGTTGGTGTCAACATAGACGAATTGTTCACAAAAGCTACGGGCCACGAATTTACCGTATTGAACGATGCAGATGCAGCTGGTTATGCTTCCATGAACTACGGCGTTGGAAAAGGCAAAGAAGGTCTAATTATCATGATTACCATAGGCACAGGTCTTGGTAGCGGTGCTTTTTACAATGGCATATTGCTCCCTAATTTTGAATTGGGCCAAATACCCTTTAAGAAATACAAAAAAATTGAACACTACGCTGCTGCGTCCGCAAAAGAGAGAGAAGGTTTGACTTTTGAAAAATGGGGCAAACGATTCAACAAATTCTTAAAATTGGTGGAATTGATAATCTCTCCTGACTTAATTATCGTTGGTGGAGGAACCTCGAAAAGATGGCAGGAATTTAATCATCTTATTACTATTGAAACCGATGTGGTTAAAGCAGAATTAATGAACCATGCAGGTATTATAGGAGCAGCCGTTGCTTGCTTGCGCGAACAACACCATGGGCATTTGGATTAATGTATCCCTATCTGTCTTTCCTATCCATACAATAATATTTTTCATTAACATTCCTACTTTTTTAATGTTATTCCATACGGATGCTGAGCGCAGTCGAAGCATAATCTTGAATCAATTCTGCTTTCTCTCCGGATTACTGCCTTTGCAGTAATGACCATTCGTTGTGCTCGAGGTTTTTACCTACGCTCCAAAGAAACAATATAAGAATACTTATGCCATTCCGCACGGATGCTTCGACTGCGCTCAGCATCCTTTCAATATCCATCTCTCTAGATTACTCTCCGAAGGAAAGAATTTTAATCAGTCTTATTCCGTTTTCTATCAACTTCTTTTAAATGGATTTTACGAAGTCTAATGTGATGTGGCGTTACCTCAACATATTCATCCTTTTGGATGTACTCAAGCGCTTCTTCCAATGAAAATTTGATAGCAGGTACTATTTTGGCTTTGTCATCTGCACCGGCAGAACGTACATTTGATAATTTTTTGGTTTTGGTCACATTCACCGTCATATCATCTCCGCGTGAGTTTTCCCCTATTACTTGTCCTTCATAAATATCCTCGCCCGGATCAATAAAAAATTTACCTCTTTCTTGTAATTTATCAATAGAATAAGGAATTGCCGTTCCATTTTCCATAGAAACCAATGAACCATTTTGACGCTGCGCAATTTCTCCCTTCAAAGGTTGATATTCAAAAAAGCGGTGCGCCATTATAGCCTCACCCGCAGTAGCTGTCAATAATTGGTTTCGTAAGCCAATAATTCCACGGGAGGGAATCATGAATTCGCAAAGCATGCGAGACCCCTTGGCTTCCATGCTCGTCATTTCACCTTTACGGATAGATACCATTTCAACCGCCTTGCCTGAAACTTCTTCAGGTAGATCTATGGTCAAATGTTCTATAGGTTCGCATTTTACCCCATCTATTTTTTTAATGATTACCTGAGGTTGGCCAATTTGAAGTTCATAACCTTCTCTTCGCATGGTCTCAATCAAAACGGAAAGGTGCAATACACCACGTCCAAAAACCATGAATTTATCTGCACTATCGGTTTCTTCAACACGAAGTGCCAAATTTTTCTCCAATTCCTTCTCTAAGCGTTCTTTGATATGGCGCGAAGTAACGAACTTTCCATCTTTACCAAAAAATGGACTATCATTGATAGTGAAGAGCATACTCATGGTCGGCTCATCGATGGCAATGGTTTTTAGTTTTTCAGGATTTTCTAAATCCGCAACAGTGTCACCTATTTCAAAACCTTCCATGCCCACTATGGCACAGATATCGCCAGTTTTGACCTCTTGTACTTTTTGGCGGCCCAATCCTTCAAAAGTAAAAAGTTCCTTGATTTTTGATTTTACGATAGTTCCGTCACGTTTTACCAATGAAATCTGTTGACCTTCTTTTAACGATCCTCGCGTCAGCCTACCAATGGCAATACGTCCTGTAAATGATGAAAAGTCCAATGAGGTAATCAACATTTGGGTCGTACCTTCTTGTGGTTGGAACTCAGGTACGTGCTCAATGACCATATCCAACAGTGGCTCTATATTTTCAGTGGGCTCTTGCCAGTCTTCGCTCATCCAGTTTTGTTTGGCAGAACCATACACAGTGGGGAAGTCCAACTGCCATTCTTCTGCACCAAGCTCAAACATTAGATCAAAAACCTTCTCATGCACTTCTTCCGGCGTACAGTTTTCTTTATCGACCTTATTGATTACAACACAAGGTTTTAAACCTAAATCTATCGCTTTTTGCAAAACAAAGCGTGTTTGAGGCATTGGCCCTTCAAAAGCATCCACCAATAATAAAACACCATCTGCCATATTAAGTACACGCTCAACTTCACCACCAAAATCAGCGTGACCGGGAGTGTCGATAATATTAATTTTGGTGTCTTTATAGACTACGGAAACATTTTTAGACACGATGGTAATACCACGTTCTCGTTCAAGGTCATTATTGTCCAAAATCAAATCACCTTTGTTCTCGTTATCTCGAAACAATTGACAATGGTACATGATCTTATCGACCAATGTAGTTTTACCGTGGTCAACGTGGGCAATAATGGCAATATTCTTGATTTTGGACATAACCTGGATTTAAGCGCGCAAAGATACTGCGATTTCCCGGCTTATTTACCTAATGTCATGTTATTTTTATCTTATTGATTTTGAGGAAGTTTGATGACAAAAATTATCCGCCTATTTATCTCCCAGCACCCAACCAATACTAAAGCTGATCGTTGGTCCGAAACCATCATCATCGAAGAAGCTATCAAAATAATAACCAACACCAAATTCCAAATTAAAATTGAATCCTTTGGGATATGTTCTTTGAAAGCCATAAACGGGTCCCGCAAACCCAAAATATCCATCTCCAGAATCTAGATTCCCAATAATCACTTCCTCTAAAAAGAATGTCCCCGATACCGCTACATAATTTGCCGAGTTTCCATTAACACGCTTATTCTTTGACAAGCGTCTTTCAAAATTGTAATAGTACCTGTACTGGCCATTCAATGCTGGTATAAAAGCATAGCCTGCCGAATTTGCGCCAAATTGTAAACCCGCGCCAAAATCCAAAGTCTGGTTTTGGGCTATTCCAATCTCATATTCAAGACCAAGATTGATGATATTGATTTTGAATTGATGGCCTTCAACGTTATGTGTGGTTTGGGCATTAATTAGAAAATGAAATACCAATAGGAAAATCGTGATACTATATTTCATTGGATAAGGTTATTTGCTACGCTACCAACCCCTCAAAGATTAAGCCAAACCAAAGATTTATATTCTCAATTCTCTATTCGGCCCTTTTCATCTTCCAGTCCTGTTTTTCGATTTCTAGCTTTCTTGATTTCGCTTCGACCAAAATCATAGCTTAAACTAAAGGCGACCTGCCTACTATCGCTGCCGCCACTGCCATTAATAAACAGTTCGCCGAATTGTGTGGTACCGCGCCAGGGTACGGTATATAAAATATCATTGAACGCGAGGCGGGCGGTCAATTCCTCTTTAAAGTATTTTTTTTGAAAAGCAACGTTCAATGAGCCTAGCGCCTGTGTTTGATAGGTTCCGCCCCACACCGAGGGAGAACTGTACCAGCCAGAAATTTCCATACGGAGTTCTTTGGGCAAAGTAAATGTGTTTTGTGCATAAAAACTTAAAGTCTCTTGCTTTACAGGAAGAAATTCAGGGCTATTGGCTTTATAATTGCTGACATATGCATTAAGGCTCAGATAAAGATTCCACCACTTTTTTATATTCTTCGGATAGGAAACACCCAGATTGATAACCTCGTTATCGGCCACATTGAGCGTAGTTATGAAGTTTCGACCATTGGATTCCGCTACGGTAACCTGGGCAAAAAATTCGGAAACGTAACTATAGCTTATAGAAGTCGTTAAGCGATAATTGAAAGTATGCGATAATTTAAGGTTATCGGTATACTGGGGCTGAAGAAACGGATTGCCCTGTCTAAATGAAAGCTCATTGATTACATAGGCGAACGGATTCAGGGATTGATAATTAGGTCGCTGAATTCGCTTACTATAAGTCAATGCCAATTGATTTTTACGATTCATTTGGTACGTTAATCCACCAGAAGGAAAGAAATCGGTATAGTTCCGTTCTACCCTTGCATTATCACCTTCCTGCTGACTTTCGAGGTTTCCATCTGAAATTGTGTTTTCCACTCGGAGTCCAACTTGGAAGTTCCATTTGTTTTTTTTGTAGTTGTAATTGATGTATGCGGCATTTATCTGTTCTGTATATCGAAACACATTGCTTTGAGTGGGGTCGAAAACAGCTTCGTCATTTATTCCATTAAAAAAATCAAAGGTATTATCCGTATCCACATACGAAATTTTTACTCCCAGTCCCAAATCTCCTTTGAAGAGATTTTGTTCATAATCTGTTTTAAAGGTAACTATGGAAATATCTATTGGGGTATCTTGGCTCGTGGGATTTTGACGGATAATCGCAGTTTCTAAACCGTTAAAGTATATGTTCGGTTGCGAAGCGATCCTATCACTACCATATCTTCCATAATCCATATCGATATTTACTGCATAGCCCAAGGTATCTGCATAACGATAATTCAAATTTGCGTTCATATTATACGATGTATTTGATGATCTATTGTCCGAAACCAAAACACTGTCATTAGCCACGGCATTTAAAGGTCTGATCGGGGTTCTTGAATTGTTTTCACTGGAATTATTGTTAAAATTACCATCGAATATGGCGCCGAAAGTACTTTTTTCTGAAGCGTACAAATCATAGCCCAATTTAATATTATTGCTATTTCTATCGTAAACACTGTTTGTTCTAGCACCAAAACGAGTTCCTGACTGGTCGCGAATAAGGTTTAAAAAATTAGTGCTCTTTCCAAAGCGATTACTATAGGTGCCGTACAAATTTCCTCTTTTACCTCTAGCATTAAAATTGATACTATTGTTTTGCCTAACAAAATCGCCCACGGTCATACCGGATGTTATTGAACCGTTTACCCCTAAACTTTTGTCCTTTTTTAATTTTATATTGATAATTCCGGCATTGCCCGCAGCATCGTATTTTGAAGAAGGCTGTGTTATGATTTCGATTGCTTCAATGTCCGTCGCTTGTAAACTTTCCAAATAGTTGGTCAAGTCTTCTCCCTGAAGCACCGAAAGTCTTCCATCAATAAAAATCTGTACTCCGGATTTACCTTCCACTATAATACTTCCTCCATTATCAACAATGACTCCAGGGGCTTTGCGCAACAGCTCAAACGCTGAAGTTCCTGTTGCATTGATTGTATTTTCAACATTAAAAACAGTCTTGTCGGCCAAAACCTGGACCATAGGCTTTTCCGCAACTACGGTCACCTCATCCAAGTCCTCGGCTTGCTCTGCTAGGATTATTTCACCCAAATTGAGTGATTTACCATTGTAATCTATATTTTTAAGATAGTCCGCATAACCGATACTGGAAATTTTAAGATAGTACGTTTCGGTCAAAATATCCTTTAGAATAAAAGTCCCACTTTCAATAGTGGTGGTGGCCTTTACCAAGATTGAATCTGAAACCCTGTTCAAAGTCACCGCTGCATATGGAATAGGGTCCCCAAATTCAGTTTTTACGTCGCCAGATATGTTCTGGGCCTGCGAAAAGAACGATAGGGTAAGAAAACATACAAAAGTTAGGTTTTTCATTTCGGTTGTTTTGAATGGATATGCAAAATTTGGATTTTGTATACACTCGTAAAAGGAGAATCTGTCGAGTGTACCTATAAGCTGGCGAATGGACTCGCCCGTTCATCGGAATATAGGACCATTCAACTTTTTATATTTTTATCTCGCTAATAGTTTTTGCTATTTTCATAAAAATTAGGTGATGAACAAAAAAATAATCTGGGGGATAACACGGGGAGAACTTTTAATGGTTCTGTTGCTTTATATACTGTCCGCGTTTTGTTATCATTTTGTTGTTTGGGCGAGCATCCCAAATAAAACAAGTGAAGTCATGACACTTTTCGGCGTAACCGCTTTTATTGATGGCGGTGGTCTTCATTATGGAATATTCCTATTGTTCACCATACCTATTTGGTGGTCTATCTTTGTTTTTTTGAAGGGAACTGAAATTTGGAAACGCTTGTTGTTGCACATAATATTTCTTCCTATTTTTATTTTTGGTACCCGAGCGCTGTATTATACTATTGCAGAAACTTTCGGTTGGGGCCATCTTCAGGGTACGGGGCAAGTATGGGATCTTTATATTCCAGGGCTATTTTATCTTATTCAGTTCGGAATTTTCCATGCCTATGAACATTACAGGGAAAACCAGCGCAAATTGGTTCTGGAGGGGGAATTGCGGCAAGCAGCCCTAAAAAGCGAATTGGCTGCCATAAAAGCGCAATTGAACCCACATTTTCTTTATAATGTGTTCAATACTATAAATGCTTCCGTGCCTGCAGAAAATGAACGAACTAGGAATATGATTGCCCAGCTTTCAGATTTGTTCCGATATCAATTGCAAGCTTCAAAAAGCGATTTGGTCACTTTAAGGGAGGAACTCGATTTTGTAAAAAAATATCTGGAACTGGAAAAGGAGCGTTTTAAGGACCGACTTGATATAGAAATTAGAGTTTCCAATGATTTGATGGATGAAAAAATCCCGCCGATGTTACTGCAACCTTTGGTTGAAAATTCCGTAAAACATGGGCTGTCAAGTCTGATCGAGGGTGGCGCAATATCGCTATATATCTTTAAGGAAGCTGGAAAACTAAAGTTTGAAATATCCGATACCGGAGTTGGAATAAAAGATAAACTGGCAGTTTTTAATATGGGCGTAGGACTTTCAAATACAAGATTACGATTACAAAAAATGTATCAAAGTCAAATTGAACTGATGGATAATTCGCCAAAAGGACTCACCGTAAAATTCTCCATATGAAAAAAGTTATCATAGCCGATGACGAAGAAGCTGGGCGGTCTTTAATAAAAGAATACTTAAAAGATTATCCTGATCTTGTTTTGCTGGGTGAAGTGAACAATGGCGTGGACACCATAACAGAAATCAATCGGTTTAAACCGGATTTAATATTCTTGGATATTCAAATGCCGGGCAAAACAGGTTTTGAAGTCCTACCCTATCTAGAAGAGATACCACAAATAATCTTTTCAACCGCCTACGACCAATATGCGCTACAAGCATTTGAAGTACATGCGGTCGATTATTTGTTAAAACCCTATACCAAAGAACGCTTTGCAAAATCCATAGAACGATTAGAGAAAGGAGACATGGATGTTTCCGGATTGGCACAAAGCGTAATTATGGACAAAGAAGATTATCCTGAACGTGTCTTGGTGCAACAAAACAAAAAATTGATTACAATTGCCCTTGGTGATATTATCTGGGTAGAAGCCTATGGCGATTATTCCAAAATACACACAAGCGCTTCCATATTCTTGAGTAATTATGGCATTTCGGATTTAGAAAAAAAACTTAACCCAAAATTATTTCTTAGGGTACATCGTTCGTATATTATCAATCTTGATAAAGTCAAAGAACTTCACAAATACGGAAAAAGTTATGATGTAACCATGCAAAATGATGAAGTGGTGCGAGTAAGCAGGGGATATTTGGACGCTATAAAAAAAATTATGCTTTAATTATTTCAACGCCCAACACACCAACGCTTTTCACTTATAATCCATCCAATACTAAGATTGACAACAGGATGAATTCCTCCTCTAAAAGGGCCAATATAATACGCAGCACCAGCGTCAACAGAAAAACTTAAACCAGAATTATAGCTTCTTTGAAGACCATAAACCAATCCTCCATATCCATGTAGACCTTCTATAAGATTATTTTCAACAATTCTTTCTCCAGGGGAAAATAGTGCGATAGTTGGAGCTATATAATTTCCGGAATTACCATAAATCTGTCTACCTCTCCTATCACGCCCATTGAAATTGTGGTAGTATCGGTTTTGAACAGTTATAGCTGGGAAAAAATCGTAATTCTCCAAAGGTTTTATACTGGCAGGCTCTAAAGCTGCTTGCCAAGCAACCCTAAAATCCAACGTACTATTTACACCTAGTCCCATTTCATATTCCAGTCCAGGATTGAATAGATTGATTTTAATCTGTCGGATTTCACAATTTTTGCCGAATTGAGCAAAAATGTTTGCGCAACTGCACAAAATTATGAACAATAAAACTTTATGCATTGTAGGTTAATT
The DNA here is from genome assembly GCF_003269425.1 of Flagellimonas maritima. Lineage (NCBI taxonomy): Bacteria > Pseudomonadati > Bacteroidota > Flavobacteriia > Flavobacteriales > Flavobacteriaceae > Flagellimonas > Flagellimonas maritima. Next base: position 641,904 of record NZ_CP030104.1, read on the forward strand.
TACTAGTACTATAACATATACTTTTTCAAAATAGTATTTTTACAAAAAGATTAGTCCATGCAATTAGAAGTGATTCCACAATTAAAATATACAAATAGCAATAATTTTTTTCTGCTGGCCGGACCTTGTGCCATTGAAGGTGAGGACATGGCATTAAGAATTGCTGAAAAGGTTGTTTCCATCACGGATAAATTACAGATTCCATACGTTTTTAAAGGAAGCTTTAAGAAAGCGAACAGAAGTCGAATTGACTCCTTTACAGGAATTGGAAACGAAAAAGCGCTGAAAATCTTGGGAAAGGTTTCCAAAACTTTCAAGGTACCGACGGTAACGGATATTCATGAGGTTTCGGATGCAACTATGGCCGCTGAGTATGTTGATGTACTGCAAATACCTGCGTTTTTGGTACGCCAAACCGATTTGGTAGTCGCTGCGGCCAAAACGGGGAAAGTGGTCAATTTGAAAAAAGGACAGTTTATGAGTCCAGAAAGTATGCAACATGCCGTTACTAAAGTGAAAGATTCAGGGAGTGACAATGCATGGATAACAGATCGTGGCACTATGTTCGGATACCAGGACATGATTGTCGATTTTAGGGGAATCCCGACCATGAAACAATATGCTCACGTGGTCTTGGATGTGACCCATTCCCTTCAACAGCCCAATCAATCCTCTGGAGTTACAGGTGGAAGACCCGCACTTATCGGAACCATGGCGAGGGCTGGAATCGCAGCGGGTGTTGATGGTCTCTTTATGGAAACGCATTTTGATCCTTCCAATGCTAAAAGCGATGGAGCCAATATGTTGGATTTAAGTTTACTTGAAAAACTATTGACGGATTTGGTAGCGCTTAGGGAAACGGTGAATGGTTTTGACTCGTGAGAATTAAGATGGCCTTTTACTTATCTCGCTTATAAAAACCCTTTTCCTTTAAAGAATATACCTCTTCCAAAACCTCAATAAGAATTTCATCATTGATTTCTTCCAAAGTTGCATACCGAAAAGACTTGACCACTTTTCGTTTTTCAGAAAACATAAGTTCAACGTGTTTGGTGAGATGGGCGGAATTCCAAAAAGCAATATCCACGAATTTACCTTTATAGGAAGCGTTCAGATAACAAATGGGGTGTTTGCCTGCATAAAAGCAGGGAATGCTCCATTTATATTTCATATCGACCTCAGGAACGACATATTCAATTATTGCCTTAAGGTGAAGCAATATACTACGGTAAGGCTCATCTCTACTCAGGATGTATTCTTCGGCAGGGTTCACAAATCAAAATAACATGATTTTGATCGAATAATTAAAAAAATCGTTTCACAATTCAAATTTTAATTTAACTTTGAAATTCAAAGTACTTTAAAATGGAATCAAAAAAATACTTGGAAGACATATCCCAAATCAAGGATTTAATGAACAGATCCTCCCGTTTTATATCACTGAGCGGGCTATCTGGAATATTGGCGGGCATCTACGCCATTACAGGTGCGGTTGTGGCTTATCTGTTTTTATTGCCAAAAAATAACGGATATGTAATTCTTCATAGTTGGAACTTTAGAATGCTCATTGCAATCTTAATTGCCGTTGCAGTTCTTAGTTTTGTTTCCGCCTACCTACTCACGACCAAAAAAGCGAAAAAAAACGATGAGAAAATTTGGGATGCTACCACTAAAAGACTCTTGGTAAGTTTTCTTGTACCCTTAATAACAGGCGGTATCTATATTCTAATAAAATTGAATAGCCAACATTATGGACTAACGGCTTCACTCATGTTGATCTTTTATGGGCTTGCTTTGGTAAACGCTTCAAAATATACTATTGGTAAGGTAAAGTACTTAGGTTACTCAGAAATAGTTCTCGGATTGTTGTGCGCTGCTTTCCCAGGCTACGGATTTTGGTTCTGGGTTCTGGGTTTTGGTGTTTTGCATATTATTTATGGTAGTTTAATGTATCTAAAAGAGGCCAAAGCTTAACATGGGGCTCATAGACAACATAAACAAATTATTTGACCATCGCATTCGGCTGGGCATCATGTCCATTCTTATGGTGAACGAAGAAGTTGATTTTAATCGGCTAAAAGAACTGTTGAACGTCACCGACGGTAATCTCGCGAGCCATACCAAAACCCTTGAAAAAGCTGAATATATTAAAATTGAAAAATCTTTTATAGGAAAAAAGCCCAATACACGATATGCCGCTACCCCATTGGGAAAGTTATCGTTCAAAAAACATATTGAAGCCTTGGAAAATATCATTAAGAATCAAAACTAAATTTTTTTATCAATCCACTTTGAAATGCAAAGTACTTTAAAATTATAATTATGACATCACAGAAGCAAAAAATTGGAAACTGGCTAAAAAATTCGATTACAGCCAAAATGATTACCGTTGGTTTTTTAATTCTAATACTATTGATTCCCTTAAGTTTCGTTGGCGATTTGATACGCGAAAGAGGGTATCGACAATCAGAAGTAATTGAGGAAATCAATACAAAATGGGGTAAGGAAGTTGTGATCTACGGTCCTATTCTAAAAGTTCCCTATCAAACCTATATTGAAGAGAAAGTATTTGATGAGGAGACCAAAACATTTCTGAAGACCCTAAAAGCGCAAAAAAATAACGCGTATTTTTTTCCCGGGGAACTCAATATAGATTCCAAAGTAAAAACACAGCCTTTGGAACGAGGCATCTATGAATCCGTGGTATATACGGCAATGCTGAAAATGGACGGAAAATTCATCAATCCTGATTTTTCCAGAAAGGAAATAAGTAAGGAAGATATTCTCTGGGACAAGGCTACCTTGCTTTTTAAAACAAGTAACCTAAAAGGAATACGAAATACCATCCAGGTTAAATTAGGGGAAGAAGCCTATGATTTAAAGCCCAAGTTCGACAATTCCTTTATGAATACGTTGGAGTCGGGTTTTTTAAAAAATCTAGATGAACCACAAAATCAATCTTTGGTTTTTAAGTCAAGTCTGGAAGTCAACGGAAGCCATAACCTACAGTTTGTCCCCATTGGAAGAGAGACGCAGGTCTTCATGAAATCCAACTGGCATTCCCCAAGCTTCAATGGCAATTTCTTGCCCGATACCGAAGGGAAAAAGATTTCCCCAGATGGTTTTGAGGCCAAATGGAAGGTTTTGGAAACCAATCGTAGGTTTGGACAATCTTTTTTCGATACATTACCGGACTTATCACAGTTTTCTTTTGGAACCGCATTCTTGGTTCCCGTGGACGATTACCAAAAAACATCGCGCACCAGTAAATATGGCCTTATGATCATAGGACTGACGTTATTGGTGTTTCTTCTGATCCAGATCAGCAGTAAAATTGGCATTCATCCTTTTCAATATTTGATGATAGGTTTGGCCTTGGTCATGTTCTACACATTATTGATTTCAATTTCAGAACATAAAAACTACCTTTTTGCATATCTGGTCTCAGCTACGGCTGTGGTATCCTTGATAACTTTATATTCTAGGTCCATCTTAAAAAATCTGAAGTTTACCCTTTTGATATTCGGGTCCATGTTCAGTCTCTATACATTCATATTCGTTATTATCCAATTAGAGGATTATGCATTATTGGTAGGGAGTATTGGATTATTCATCATTTTGGGAATCATCATGTTTACTTCACGAAAAATAGACTGGACAAGTACCCAACAAGTTGACTAAAAATCCATACGCACTGTTCCAATATATTGGAACAGTGCATTTTAATTATCATATATCTTTATCATGGGTAGAATTCTATTATTTACGTTTGTCCACTATAAAAGCTTATTGCTTTCTTTAGTGTTTGCCATAGCATTGGTAGCTATAAGAGTTGTAATGACAGGTTCTCTTTTTTATACATTTTTAATCTGGAACTTATTTTTGGCCGTGTTGCCCTATCTTTTAACCCAAACCGTGTTTTGGTATTCCTATGGAAGAATCAATACGTTTTTCCGTTTAGCATTGTTTGTCGTATGGTTGGTGCTCCTTCCAAATGCTCCCTACATTATTACGGACTTGATACACTTGCAAAGTCAATATTCTTTTTGGAAATGGCTCGACCTTTTCATTGTTTTTGTTTTTGCCTTTAATGGGCTGTTGTTCGGAATATTATCCTTAAACGATGTACTTGGCTTTTTACAATATCATTTTAGGGAAAAATGGGCGCTGTTCATCATCTTTTGCATTTGTTTGTTGAGTGGGTACGGTATTTATTTGGGTAGATTTCTTCGTTTTAATTCTTGGGATATTCTATTTAGACCACAATTGCTGACGGAAGCGATTTTACATAGTTTAATGGAAACCAGGGCTTGGCTGATGACATTGGCTTTTGGTTTGTTCTTTTGGATGGTCTTTACGATGCTTCGCTGGGTAAAAGAAAAAAATCAGGTTCTGTATTGAAGCCTTTTCTATTTATGATAAAAGTTAAAACAAGAATTTAAGCTACCGAAAACAATGCCGAACCGTTTATCTCGTTGTCAAAGTCGGTTTTTATCTTTTCTATGTAGTCGTGAGGAGTTTTTTCCGAAATCCAGACCCATTGGTTTTTAATATCGACATCAAAATAGAAGCAGGAAAAATCGTCAAGGTGTTCGCTATCCAATCGGGACAATAGAAATTTGGTGATTCTAGGCCGTAATCGATACTCCAAATCGATACAGGTTTTCTTTATGGTAGGATTGGCATCTCCTGAAATTACCCAGTTGAATTTCACTGAATTGGTTGTTTTAGGAACTCCCAAGATAGCAAAAAATAGCAATTGAATGATGAATTGTTGATACTCTTCGATTAAACGCCCCTATTCCAGTCCATCAACATAATCCTGCAGATAACCGTAGCGTTCGGTTAGCTTCCCGTTTTTGGTCATGCGGGCGCGTTCCAGGATTCCATCCGCATCATCATTAAAAAAGGCTGGAATCACATGTTTGGAAAATGCCTCTCCAAAACCGTTGCTAGCATCCCTTGGCAACTCACAGGGTAGATTATCCACTGCCATTACCGCTATGGCCTTGTCGTTTTTGAAATCGGTCACGGATTCGGTTTGCGGGTCATACCCATAAATTGGGTCGGCAATTGTTGAAGGTTTTATTGTGGAAGCTACGGGACCGTCTATGTCACAACTCACATCCGCGACCACCTTTATCTTAAAATCGGGATGTTTCGCATCTTCCCTGGTGTACAGATAGGGGGCTCCATCCCCATAGAAATGCCCTGCAATATAAAAATCCGTTACTTCGGCAAAGCGAAAGAAATCTGATTTGTATTCTTCTGGATTTTCAAAAAAATCGGTCTTGTTGCCACGAACGCCATCTTTACGTTTGTTGTATTCCGATGCATCTATTTGACAGTAAACAGGCTCCTGAAAAGTCTCCTTTAAATATTCCGCTACGTTCACCTTTCGTATTCTCATCGCATCCAATATCTCACGCGCACCATTACCTACCCTGCCCCTACCCGTCAATAAAATTTTGATGTTGGGCAAACCCACATTTTTTAATTCGGAAATTAACGCTTGCAAGTCTTTTAATGTTTCCGCTTTCGGAAGGTTGAACATATCAAATTTTAGTCCGTAGGTACGTACCCCATTATAAGCACCTACAATACCTGCATAACGACCAAAAGCAACCAAGCGTTGCCCCTTGCTATTTGTGATTACCTCATGATCGTACAGCTCAATGTTTCTTTCCAATACCGCCCTGAGCAGATCACGGTTATATGGTTGCTTTTTAATGGTGTGCGAAAAGAAGAAATATTTCTTGTTGGGAATAAGTGAATCGATAGGCACTTCTTTAACCCCGAGCAGTACATCACAATCTTGAACATTCTGAGAAACGGGAATGCCTATTGCTTCGTATTCGTTATTCTTAAACACACGAATTGGCGAGGATTCCACCTTTATTTGTGCTTGAGGGAATTGCGAAAGGACATTTTGACACTCTTTCGGTGACAGCACTACTCTTCTATCGGGCGGGTTTTTGCGTTCCCTAATGATTCCGAACTTCATATGATTCTGGTATAATTATTGTCCTAAAATAAGGGTATTGGGAAGGGGGCACAAACTTTTTTACGGTTTGCTTGATAAAAGTTACCTTTGCCGCCGGTTCCATACTTTTCGACCATGCTCTATGGAGTATGGGTTTGCGTTAGGGATAGAGGCAGGTACCTCGTACGGCCGATAGCCCGACCCGAGCATTTTAGCGAGGGGAACGCCCAAAATAGTATACTGCCACGAATAGGCAGACCCTGAAACAGGTTTAAGGGTATAGTTCTTTGAAAAAACAATGGGATGAATAGGTCCTTCGACTACGCATAGGACATAATTCGTTTACGGTAAGCAAAGCTTACCTAACTCATTATGGGGCCGACCGGTTTTGACAGCGAGACCAATGGCAATGTAAGCATGTCGAGCGCTGGGATACAGCTCGTTAATCTCATATTTCACACTTTTAATTGGCGATAATAATTACGCTCTTGCCGCATAATCTGAATTATAGTAGGATTTGCCTCGTCGCTACAAGGTAGCGAAGCGAGATGTTCCTGGGTAGCCCTTGTTGATGGCGACCCATTTAGGAGCACCAGAAAAGTCAACATAAGGGTATGGTTCGCTTTGGCAATACCACTAAAACTTTAAGAAGCTAAGTGCACGATAGGCGGTCTTTGGTCGGTCGTGCATCGAAAACCAAACAAAGTCTAAGCATGTAGAAAGCATTGTAATTGCTTGTTTGGACGAGGGTTCGAATCCCTCCGGCTCCACTTTTTAGGTATCAAAACGATACAAAATCCTGTAAACATCTGATTTACAGGATTTTTTTATTTTATCTAGTTTCATTTAATACCAAATAATGGCATTTTATAAGTCACCAAATCGACACCTATTTTAAAAATAAAAAGTGGTGTCGATTTCTTTGTAATTTATTCTTTTTTAGATAATTACAAATTTATATAATTTCTTTTTTATATCTTTATCAGGTGTAAATCGACACCTAAAAAACGATGAATTCATTTTCAACCCTCTTTTACCTTAAGGATGAGCGTCGTGACAAAAATGGAAAAGCGGGCTTATACCTAAGAATTACGGTACATGGGCGACGAACGTCCATTAGTTTGAACCGAAAGATTGATCCGTCCAAATGGGATTCCCGGATGAATAAATTGAAGGGGAAAGGTGTTGAAGCGGAAGAATTAAATCGGTTTATGACTACCATTCGTCATAAGGTAAACAAGATTCAGCATCAGCTTATTGAAGAGGGCGACCCTTTTACGGTTCACGATGTTAAGGACCGATACCTTGGAAAGGACAAGAAATACAAAATGTTGCTGGAGCTCTTTGAGGAACATAACCAACAAATGGAAAAACTGGTGGGTATTGAATTTGCGTTGGGTACCTGGAAGCGATATCATACCACCAAAAGCCATGTTACGGAATATTTGAATACAGAGTATCGTAAAAAGGACATTCCAGTAAAGGATGTGGATTTGAAATTCATCAAGGGTTTTGAGTACTTTCTAAAAGTCACCAAAGCCTGTAACCACAACTCGGCCCTTAAGTATGTCAACAACTTTAAAAAGATTGTTCGGATTGCAGTGGCCAATGATTGGATTGCGAAAGATCCTTTCTACAATTACAAAGTGCAATTTAAGACAGTGGAGCGCGAGTTTTTGAACAAAGAAGAGTTACAAAAGCTCATTGATAAAAAAATAGACGGGGAACGGTTAGGCATCGTGCGGGATATGTTTGTGCTCTGCTGTTTTACGGGTTTGGCCTATGTGGATATTCAAACCTTGACTCCGGATGAAATCTATCAAAACGAAGAAGGAGGGTACTATATTAAATCCAAACGTTCTAAAACTGATACGGGCTTTACTATTCCACTGTTACCAACAGCAGTGGCCATTATTGAGAAATACAAAAGTCATCCGAAAGTAGTCAACAAGAACTGTGTGATTCCCGTGCTAAGCAACCAAAAATCAAATGCCTATCTGAAGGAAATAGCAGATCGGTGCGATATCAAAAAGAATCTTACCACCCATTTGGCCCGTCATACCTTTGCCACTACAGTAACTTTGACCAACGGAGTACCTATTGAAACTGTTGGAAAAATGCTTGGTCATAAGAATTTGCGGACTACGCAGCACTATGCTAAGATTATTGATTCAAAAGTGGAGGAGGATATGGCAATTTTAAAGGAAAAGTTGGCGGGAATGTAGCTTTTATTTGATGGTCATGACTTAAATAACAATAACATCTTCCATAGTTATATACCAGCAAGTTATCGTAGCAATTTAAAAACATATAGTCCAAAATAATAGGACTACAAATTCAAGAAGTCATAGGTAGTGAATCCATTCTGGAATTATATCGCGGATCGGGAATGTATGCCATACGTTCCTGCTTGGCAACTTCAATACTCAAAAAACCAAACTCTGACACTACTTTACCTGTAATTCGATAAATACCTTTACCTCTAAATGGATAACTCTTGGCCACAGGTGGAAAATGCACAGTATCAATCCATTCCCCTGCTTGATCCAAGAATGTACCAAAATACATCGCATCTCCTTTATGGGTAGATGTATTCTTTGCAGTTACCAAATAGCCATAAATCATCACCTCTTTATCTAAATGTGAAGCTAAATTCATACTGAGCAACTTATTGGTTGGAGGTTTTTCCAATAATAAAAATGGGTCGCAAAGCGTGAACTTAAGTAATTCCATTTGGTCAAAGGCATTCTCCAAATCAGTGACAGTAAATTTAGGTAGGGTGAAATGCCTATGCTGCACTTTGAATAGAGGTTGTTGTTCTCTATGGACGGTCATATTGTTATATGCATAATGTGCCTGCCATAACAAACTGCGCTTTTCTTTTCCAAGACATTTAAATGTATCAATACGTATCAGAATGTCAAGTTGTTCAATTCCCAACGGCACCCGTTCAATAAAGTCCTCAAGCGAGTGAAATTTGCCATTGACCCTAACCTCAACAATAGCTATCATGGTTCTTTTCTCAAGCCCCTGTAAATGCTGAAACCCCAAGAAAATATCTTTTCCTTTGATGATTGTTTCAATAGCGCTGCGATTGATACAGGGCGGATGAATGCGTGCACCGTGTTTTCTTGCTTCATGTATATAGGTCTCGACACGGTAGAAACCTCCTCCGTTATTAATCGTAGCCACCATATACTCCATTGGATAGTAGCATTTCAGGAACATACTCTGATAGGATTCCACAGCATATGAGGCTGAATGTCCCTTGGCAAAGGCATAGCCCGCAAAGCTTTCTATCTGTCTCCAAACCTCAAAAATAACCTCGTCCGTTTCTCCCCTTTCCCTACAATTGGAAATGAACTTGGCCTTGACCGCTTGGAACTCTTCACGGGAACGGTATTTGCCACTCATACCCCTACGTAATACATCCGCTTCACCAAGGTCAAGTCCTGCAAAATAGTGGGCCACCTTGATTACATCTTCTTGATAGACCATGACCCCATAGGTGTCGGGCATAATATCCCACATGACGGGATGGGCCTGTTTTCTACGCCCAGCGTTTTTATGGCGTAAGATATATTCGCGCATCATTCCGCTCTTTGCCACTCCCGGACGAATAATGGAACTTGCCGCTACCAAGGCGAGGTAATTGTTCACTCCCAATTTCTTTAAGAGCATCCGCATGGCAGGCGATTCTACATAAAAGCACCCAATACATTCCGCACGTTCTATCATTGCATTGATATTCGGGTCTTTAAAAAGCGGTTTGGCATTATGGATGTCGGGCAATGTTACATTTGGATAGTTCTGCTCCACAATGGCCAATGCGTCCTTGATCTTGCCCAGACCCCGTTGTCCTAAAATATCGAATTTGTAGAGTCCTACATCCTCGGCAGTGTGCATATCGAATTGCACAGTCGGAAAACCTTTTGGTGGTAAATGTGTAGCAGAGAAATAATGTATGGGGCTATCAGAAATCAAGATTCCTGCAGCATGTATGCTCAAGTAGTTGGGACGACCGCGTAGATACGAAGCATATCTGAGAACCAGCTTTGCTATATCATCCAATGCATTCGGGTTGAACCTCCCATCACTCAATCTGTCAATCTCATGCTTGGGAAGACCAAAGACCTTTCCCAATTCTCGCACCGCGCCACTATGTTTGAAGGTTACATATGCCCCAAGTAGAGCAGCTTGTCCTTGGTTTCCAAATTCTTCAAATATGAAGCGTGTTACATCTTCCCTGTCCCAAGTAGAAAAATCAATATCGAAATCCGGGGGACTGGAACGATAGAGGTTCATAAAACGCTCAAAGTACAAATCCAGTTCAATGGGATCCACATCGGTAATCCCCAACAGATAGGCCACAATGCTGTTTGCCCCACTACCCCTCCCCACATGGTAATACCCCTGCGATTTGGCATATTCAACAATCTTCCAATTGATCAGAAAGAAACTGACAAAACCCTGTTTTCTTATCAATGATAATTCTTTATGAAGTCGTTTGCGTATGGTTTCGCCTACCACTTCATATCGTTTGGGCAATGCCGCTTCACATAAGTTGATAAGCGTTTCACAATCCTCGGAACTGTTTCCAAAGACCGTTTTCAGGTTCTGGTTCTGTCGTTCTTTGGAAAAATCAAAATGGATACCACAGGAGCCCAACACCTGTCCCGTGTTATTCAATATATGCGGGTGTTCCGCAAAAACCTGTTCGATAGTTGTCAAGGGAACCATTTTATCGTCAAGGTTCCCTTGTTGGGATTTGGGCAACTTACTCAATAGCATGTTGGTATCTATCGCCCGTAACAACCGATGGGTATTGAAATCCCGTTTGTTCCTAAAACTTATCGTATGCAAAAAGACCAATTTCTCCCTGTATTTGGACAGCTTGGAAAAGCGTAACTTGTTGATATCCCTAATTCCAACTCCTATATATTCCTGCTCACCAAAATAGTATTTGTCCAGTTCCAGTAAACGCTCATAAGGATATATGACAATACCGTGGGCAAAAGACGGGGCCACATCAGGAAAGTCCGAACCGTCGTGCAAATGTTTTGACAGAAAACTATTAAGCTCCAAAAATCCCTCATTGTTTTTTGCCAAGCACACGTAGAGTTGTTTTGCTGAATTACGGAAATCAATTCCCACAACTGGGGTAATACCAAATTCCGGAGCACGCCTAATGAAGTTCAAACAAGCAGAGGTGTTATTGATATCCGTCAATGCAAAACGTTCACATCCCTGCTCTTTGGCCATCGCCAACAGTTCCACTTCTGAGATGGTGCCGTAGCGCAAACTGTAGTATGAATGGTTGTTCAGGTACACGATTCAATAGCATAAGGGTTATTGGTGACGGTGTGCCAGGACAATGGGCGGCTCCCCGTTGAACGGATTGGTAAAATTGCCAATGGTTCGCGCCCCTTCTCCCATGGCAGCTGCTCTCATGACACTTCTATCACCATACCGTATTCGGATTTTGTCCATGGCCCGATACAGATTGACCGTTTTCTTTTCATCATCGAACAGATTGATTTGATATGTCCCGGATGTAAGTCCACTGAAACGAACACCAAGAAGGCGTATCAACAGTCTTCGACTGTAAAGGTTCTCAAATAGCTCCATCACTTTAGGCATCAAATGATGATCTGCAGATGTATAAGGAATTTTCATCTGTTTGGAATGCGTACTGAAATCTGAATAACGGATCTTGACCGTCACACACGAGGTCAGCTTGCCCCCTCTGCGGAGCTGGAAGGCCAAATTTTCCGCCATGGCCATAATGGTCGTTTTCAGTTTTGTAATATCCGTAGTGTCCCTGCCATAGGTACGTTCGCTGGATATGGACTTACGTTCGTGGTATTCCACAATTGGGCTTTGATCGATACCATTGGCCCGTTCCCAGACTACCCTTCCGTTCTTTCCGAATACCGAAAGCATCATCTCCAAGGGCATCTGCTGTACCACATGGATGTACCGTATTCCCATATTGCAAAAGGTATGATAGGTCTTTTGGCCGACCATAGGGATTTTCTGTATGGACAAAGGGGCCAAAAATGCTTTTTCATAGCCATTGTCAATCTTAAGCTGATTATTGGGCTTGGCTTCATTGGTGGCTATTTTGGATACGGTCTTGTTGATTGACAGTCCAAATGAAATGGGCAGACCCGATTCCCTGATGATACGTTCGCGGAGTTCACTGGCAAATTTGTAACAACCAAAAAACCTATCCATACCCGATAAGTCCGCATAAAATTCATCCACACTGGCCTTTTCAAGTATGGGCACTTGACCTTGGATGATTTCTGTCACCTGCTTTGAAAACTTGGTATAAGTACCAGCATTACCACGGATAAAAACGGCATGGGGACACAATTGGCGTGCCATTTTCATGGCCATGCCCGAATGCACACCATAACTACGGGTCTCATAGCTTGCCGCACTTACCACACCTCGGTTTCCCGTACCCCCAACAATGACAGGTTTGTTGTTGAGCCTACTGTCCAGAAGCCGTTCACAGGAGACAAAAAAGGTGTCCAAATCTAGATGGAGGATGGTACGGTTCATATATAAATGGAAAATATCCTAAATTATGGAATATTTCCAATATTACATGAAATTTAACATTACTTGGCAACAAGTTTTCTACTTCCGCCCTTCTCCCTCAACTCAAGTTCCAAGCGTTCCCCATCCGCCAAAACAAACTTGGGCAACACATATGCAAATCTGTGTGATCTTCCCACTTTGATAGTATCGGGCATTTCGTGCTTATAATCAGCTTGTATCAAAAGTTTTTGATAAGAGGCTTTACGTTTTTTGTTACCGTTAACTCTGTAGACATTTAAGTAATCTATCTCAAAATCGATTTCTGACTTGTTCTTGATTTCTAATACCAGATAAACTTCAGATGCATTATAAACCATCTTTTGCAACTGTAATTTGATACCTTTTTTTCGCTTGGTTGCGATGGAACCAGAATTGGATTTCAACAAATGGTTACTGAACTTTTTGAAATAATTCAATCTACTGGTAGGCTGAACAATTGGCTTCTGCTCTAAAATCAAAGGCCGCTCACTCCCGATACTTTCTTTGTTAGTAATAAAGTAGTTCAGTTTCGATAACTGTTCTTTATACTTTAAAATATAGGAATAGACTTGCCCATTTTTAGTCACTGTCAATAAATTACTTTCCGTTCCTGGAGTGGCTTGTAGCAAGCCAAAGTATTGTTCTTTTTCTCTGTTATACGTAAAGACAAAATTGGATGTCCCTGTAATTCCCTGACGAATAGGTTCTGGAAAAAAAAGAGCGACATTCTTTCTATCATTGGCATAAATAGTATCCAATGTTTGTTGGGCAACTACAAGGTTTGTATATAGTGTTATTGCAATTACGATTATAGTTTTCATAGTATGGGTTTTAAAATAAGTTGATAATTATCGGTTACGGTAACCTTTACGGTGCGGTTGTTTCTTTGGAATATCCTTTTGACTCCGCTTACTTGTGGCACTCCCACGATATTGATGTCATCCACAATATCTCCAACTACTTCTTGTCGAGCTTCCGCCCTGAAACTATTCTCAATGTAGATGCCCTCACTTCCGTCCTGAAGGTCAAAAGCATTTAGTTTAACAGATTTGTGATTGATGTTTTCAATTTCTATGATGGTTCGATTGGGCTTAAAACTTACAAAACCGTAAATGGGTGTATTTCTTCGGACAGTACTGCCATTGATGAGTGCATCTTTGGTCAAACGCATTTGCAAACGATAGTTGTTCCGAACCGTTTGTGTTCCATCCACTCGCACATAAATGAACGCGTCAGTATTCTGAGTTATTAGGTTTTCAATTTCCAACGGATTTGAAGCAAAAAACAGTTGATGCTCCAGCCCTAGCTCTTTAGGAACAATGCTCTCTTCTTTCATATCTATCTCGGAAACAGAATCTTTCTGAAGTGGTTTTGGTTCAATTTTGACCTTGGGCTTTCTAAAACTTCTATCGGAATAACTGATACGACCTTCATTGTAAATGCTGTCCACAATCCGCATCTTTTCCTTATCCAATAAATCTGGATCATAGACTCCTGTGGAATCCAACAAACGTTCATCATAGATACTCGGTGCATTCGTCTGTCGAACTTCTTTTAGGTCATCTATAGCCTCTAATTTGGAATCATATTCCTTTTGTTCATCATTCAGTTCAGGAACAGGAATTTGATTAGTTTCAATCGTTGGTTCTTCCCCATCGCCCAGCATAATTACCGAGTATGAGCCGATGAAAAGCACCACGCATAAAATGACCGCGGCGAACACGATTTTATTTTTTTCTATCTTCATAATTTCTACTGTCCACTATGGACTTTTTTTAGTTTGTTTTCAAAAAAATCGGTTATCAATAGACCGTGGGTGTTATTGGGGAAATTCCTGCTTACATGGATTACATTTCCTGAGGTGATTAGCTCATAGGTATCGACGATAGAACCTCTATTGATTTCAAAGATGATGGTAGTCTCAAAACGATACGGTTCTTGTTGGATGTCGATCTTTGATTCTATCTTCAATACTCTCTGTACCAAAGAATATTGCAATAATCGGTTGTAAACGCCATCTGCTTTTTTCTGTCTGTACAATGCATCTACAGAGCTATCCCCTAGCCATAAGGCTTTCTCCAGGTTCTTTTCATAATTACTGACATCGATATGGTAGAAATAAGTGTGAAACAGCTCTAAATGATCCAACACTTCAACTTCGAGATTCTCATGCTGTTGTACCATTTTAAGGGGTATAACACTCCCATCAGCATTGACCACAAAGGCATTGTTAACGGATTCTTTGTGGAGCTTAATGACCATTAGCACTGAAACAATGCAGGTCAAAACTGCTCCAATAACCACGGACAAAACAATAAATCGATTCAAGCGAAGTACTTTATATATATTCTTGTATGGTGTTTTCATGTGATTAGGCGGTGAAAAGTTTGAACACAAATGAGGTCGCCCTTCGGTAGAGCTTGAATTTGAGCAAGACGATAAATCCTATTGAACCAAACTGTAACAATGGGGCAAAGAAATTGCTGCCCCAATCCGTACCAAAGAGGTTGCCCCAAAAGTTGATATTGATCTCCGTATAGAGGTTGTTTACAAATACATTGACCAAGAAAAAAGCAGGTACTAGCATATAAACCCCGGCGTATAGTTTGAAGAAGTTATAAGCTAAAGAGCGGAACTTTTCAAATACTGCAAGACTAATGACCAAAGGGAAAAAGGCCTGCATAATCCCTAACAAGAAATAACGTTCCGCCAAGAATAAGGGATAGATAAATAGATCCAACAACCAGAGGAATATCCCGATGATAAAAGCAAGCATTTTCAAGCCGTACAGGGGCGTTACCAAAGCTTCGTATAATATGGCCATTGCTTTTTTGGCGGCTTCCAATGCGCCCACATCCTGCTCCAAATCAATGTCCTGCATCTGTAACGGGAGGAGCGCAGGAGCCGTGTTTCGGTATTGGGTTTCGATAGCAACCAGAATCGTATCAAAAACGGTCAATACCTGTGTTGAAAATATAACCAGGATAACCACTGCAAAATTCTTTGCCAGCTCTGCAGGGGTCAATCCCCAGGTATAACCTTCATTGTTGGCAACGCCCTCATTGTACTTTTTTAGGATATTGATTAGGAAGAATAGAATGGCCAACGTCTTCATTCCAGTAATGATGTACTGAGAGAAGTCACTGTTTTTGATGGTGGTAAAAACCGCATCAACATATTCCAATCCTATGCCCAAAAAGATACCCGCCATTAGTAATTGGTTTCCCTGTTATTAATTTTATCCTGCATTTCACGAAAAGCAATAATTTCTCGATACCGTCTTGTCTTGGCTTCAATTTCCGCTACCATCTCCTTGGATTGCAATTCCATACCTTTTAACACTCCAGCACGTTCGGCATCAGTCATTTTTAAGTTATCACTTGAAAGTATCTGGTCTATATAGTCCAATCCTTCCAAAGAGTTTTCAATAATGGCATTGAAGGATTCTGAAACTCTATCAACTTCATCTGCTTTGATATAAGGCGAATTGAGAATTTCCCGTAAATCGTCCTGGACAATATCAAATAGTTTTTGGTTGTTCCTCGCCATCTCGCGAACTGCCTTTAACTGCTTAATGACGTTATTGACCTTTTCAATATTCTCTTTTTGTTGCTTTAAAAACTGCACGGTCTTTAATAACTCAGAAGTTTGTTTTGCAGATTCGATCAGGGATTTTGTAAAACTGATAAAGTTGGTATTGTCATATACCGGCATTCCTTGGCAGGCAACGCCTGCTGGCATTAGAAGGGCAAAGGTTAGGGCTATCCCTAAGAGTTTGAATTTGTGTTTCATGATTCTCGTTTTTTAGATTTATAATTGTTAATGAATGTGTTTATGGCTTCTTTCATGTCATTTGTTTTTTCATAAATCCGCATTATGCGGTCACTTTCTTTGCCGTCTGTGAGGTATGCTGCAAAGACTTCTTTGGGTACTTCGAGACGAAAGATGTTGCTCTCCTTTCCAATCTTGATGAACATTTCGGTGTATATTCTATCGCCTGTGAGGTTGTTGCGAATGGACTTTAACTGGTTTAAATCATGACTGGAAAGATTCAATCGCTTTTGAAGTTCATCGTAACCTTTTTCATTCCGCAAACTGTAGATGACCTGTGTGTTCTCCAGAATACTCGCCGATGTGGAATTGTTGGGCAATTGATTGATGGATTGTAAAATGATACCAATAGCACCATTCTGTTTTCGGATAGCCTGATAGTAGAATTCTACACTCTCCAATACATTATCAAATTTGAGCTGTTTGGCAAACTCATCAAAAAGAATAATTCCTCTTTCGGAACGATTACGCCAAATTGTGCGTTGGATGGCTGATTTGATGAGTTTCAGCATTACGGAAAGAATTTCCTTGTTGTCTTTCACTTCATCCAGTTCAAAAACAATCATTTGCTTATCCTCGATTTTATAGGTCTGGTCTTCGCTCACATTGAAGAGGAAACTGTACAATCCATCATCCACATATTCTGAAAGGATATGCAGGAAATTGTAAACGCTAAAATGCTCCTCTCGTATTTTAAGTTCTTCAATAAGGGAATCTTTTTTGTCATCTATAAATTGATACAAAGAAGCCAGTGAGTGATTTAATCGGACATGCTTATAATAATGTAGTAGTACTTTTTTAATGGCGACTTCCTTGGCCTTTGATACTTGGTTACCCTCTGCCAAAAGCTCTAACAAGAAAATGGCCAGGTCTTCCAACCGTTCAAGGGTTAAATCCGCTTCATTGGAAATATAAAAGGGATTGATACCCAGGTTCTTTCCCTGCTTATAGCGTAAGATGATATGGTCGTTCGGATACAGCTTAGCGAATTTGGAATACGAACCTCCCAAATCAATAATCACCAATCGGACTTGTTTCTCAAAATACTGCCGAAGTATGTTGTTTGCTAAAAAGGATTTGCCTTCTCCTGTTGGGGCGAAAATGGCAAAGTTTCGAGCCTTTATACGTTTCTTGCGTTCGTCCCAAACATCCTTTAAAACAGGAATATTGTATTGTCTATCATTAAAGATGATACCCTGTTCATCCGATTTATAGTTGCTGTTATTGATATATAGACACAAGGCATGTTTTAAATCGGTTACGTATAAGTCCTCGTTGGAAAAATTGGAGCTGAAACAACAATAGGAGTTAAGGAAGTAATGCTTCCGTTCTTCCCCTTTTGGATAATACGGTACGATGTCGAGCTCCTTAAATTCCGTTTTGATTTTTGATGCTATTGTATTTAGCCGTCCGGCTTCCGGACACCAGAAAATAATGTTGAGATGCCCGCGTATAATTCTTGAACTGTCATCTTCATTAATTTTAGCAACAATGGCCTCAATCTTTTTTTGAATGAATTTGTTCTGTGTTCCGAAGTTGGAACTCTTGTTAAGCTCTTCAATTTTCTTGTCCAGTAGTTTTCTCCATTTGTGTTTGTCATCCAGATAAATAATTTGATTGATAGTATGGTTCTCGTTCAGGTTCAATCCTAATCCATCAATAAAGCCTTGATGGAAGACAAAATCATCTGAAGTGAATTTGTCATTGGTCTTACTGCTTTGTACCACATCCCCAAAACAGAGTTCGCTATTTACTGCCAGTACATCAAAATGGTTCTCACCAATTTCAATTGCTGATTTCTTTAATTGAATATCGGTATCAAAACCTTCATTAAACCCATTGAAGTATGCATCGCATACATTTAGTATTTGATTCTCGTTTAATGGCTTCAGGGACACTTTACGACTGTTATTGATAAAGGAAACTGCATCATTTACCGAAGCAATAAACTCCTGGACATTATGGTCCAGTTGCTTATGAATACCTTTTTCCACTCTGCGGAACGGATTGGTAAACTTGGAAGCGTTCAAAGCCTTATCCAATGGTAGCGTCAAGTACAAATAAGATTGATGCGTTAGGCACTCCCGCCCTTTAAAATGTCGATAGGTAGTCTTTTCCAGAAAGCTTTCATTTGGAATATACTTAGCATCAAAAGCGGTTTTCCTATAAATATCCTGTTTGTGGATGACAGTACCTGTTGGTAGGGATTTGAATGCTTGAAACCAAGAGCCGTGTATGTCTTCAAAATCGGTTGAGGATAGGGAATAGATTTCTGGCAGGTCTACTTCATAACACAATACTACATTACCATTACTGGCGAAAACAATGTGTTGTTCTATGCTCAAAATGGGATGGTATGCCGATAGATTAATCTTTTTCATACTGGAGTTGACTTTCTCGTTTGTTACTGATAGTGGTTGGGAATACTTTTTTGAAATGCAAAAGGGCAGGGTGTTTGGTCAGTTGTGTCAATATCACATATAGACCTCCGTTAAAAAGGAATACCGATATGATGACCAATAAGCTGAAGGAAAAGATGATGAACAGTAATGACCCGATAACTGATGTCATCATCAAAGCGAATAATGAAATAGGCAATCCCATAATCACTGCTCGCTTTCGGATATCTTTATAGATTTCATAGCGTTTCATACTACACTACGATACCTATGAGGTAGGTAAATATGCCCACGACTGCACCTGCAATAAGTACGAATACCAAAACACGGGTAATCCCTTTTTTGAGGTCTGCATTCTCACCAAAAAAGTGTCCTGCATTGAACAGGAAACCTATTAGGAAGATGACTCCCAGAATAACGGGAAAGATGGCTCTTATGGTATCGGAAACATCGTTAACGGAATCTTCGATACCTCCAATCTGTGCAAATATGGTATTGGAAATAAGCAATAAAAAAGCAGTCAGGAATAGTGATTTTTTCATATCGAAATTGATTTAAAATTTGTTGGATTTCGCTGTTTGAAAAATACACTATATTGAATATCAAAATACTGATAATCAGTATTTTGTGAATAAAATATTATTTATAACAGATTGATTTTTAATGATGTGAATTGACATCAAATCATATTAAAAATTGAAACGCCTATGTTGATAACTCTAAAACTTTTGAATCGCGTGACCCTCAAAAACGTCAGTTTTGCGATTTTGCTGCTGAAAATCTGTTTTGTTCTCGGTCAGAAAAAAGTAGTTGTTATAGACCCCGGACATGGCGGAAAAGATTCCAGTGCAATAAGTGTAAATAAAGTCTTGGAAAAAGATGTGGTTTTGAATGTTGCCGTGGAAATTTTAAGTCTTAATAAATCACTTTTTAAAAATGAACTGGATATTTACTTGACTAGATATACCGATACACTGATTTCATTATCCGATAGAAGTCGTTTGGCTAGAAGTTTAAAAGCCGATTTATTTGTATCGTTGCATTGTAATCATGCTAAAAATTCAAATGCTAAAGGTATTGAAGTTTATATGCACAATTCTAATTCCAGGTTTGTCAAAGAGTCTATTATTCTTGGTGTTTCTATTCTGAATGAAAGTACTGGAAATTTAGGTTTTAAAAAGCGAGGTTTAAAGACTGCCAACTTTCAAGTGTTACGCGAAACCATCAAATTTTGTCCATCAATACTTGTAGAAATGGGGTTTATGACCAACCGTAATGAAGTTGATTATTTTTTGAAACCTAAGAATATTAAGGCTATGGCTTTGTCTGTTTTGATGGGTATTATGAATTATTTAAATTATGGATTATGAAAGAATTGCGCAATAAAATCCTTGAAAACCTAAAAGGTATCACGCATCAAATCTATATAGAGGTTAAGCTATAGTTGAAATAATTTCACCTTTATTTGAACCCGTAAGGCAGATACTAAAAATTTGTTGCAAATAGTAAACTCTTTACAAAAGGTGCAATTTGTAAAGAGTTTAGATATTCTTAATAAGTTATTGTGATGTCCAACTTCGAAAATAAAAACTATAAAGTCTTCAAAGAAAAAGTTGAGACTGAGAAATTATGCTTTCTTCTTCATTATCAGAGATTCTCAATTTGAGTCCAAGTTTGACCGCTTACAATGGAGTAAGCTCATAAAGAAATTGAAGGGTTTCTCTTTTGCACAATTAATAATTTTGTCTGTATTTAAAATTAATTACCAAGAATGAATCTTCATCTTGTTAATATCGACAAGATAAATGATGTTTTTTCTTTTCGGATCATCCTTATGGATATATTGATTTTGGTTGTGAGGATCGAGGATATTGGCCCCACTAGCAGTTCTTCTTGAGCAAATTAATTTTTAGCAGAATGTACTGTGGATTATTGCTACATAATTTTATCAGCTTTACATAAACCAGTCACATCTAACGTATGAAGTAAGATACTTACAAACAAAGATTTTTTTTATTACATAACATTTTTATCTTTAGGCTATTAACCTAACCATTTTAATATGAAGAAGCCAATTATTTTTTGTTTGATAATCTTTTTAGCAAGCTGTAAAGCTTATGATGTTAAACAAACTGAACCTATCACCCTTAAAAAGGGGATAGAAGATATTATTGAAGCATTAAATCATGCAGGAGACCTTGAAACAACAAAATATAATGGCCTTGTACCTTCAGAATTTACAGTTGAACTTAATCTTACAACTTCAGAAAAAGGTACACAAAATGCATCTTTAGAAATTGCACCTGCTTCCGTTATTCCTAAAATTGGGGCTGGCTGGTCGGCTGAAGTTAACAATTCATCTGGTAACAAATTGACTATAAAATTTCGCAGCATATTGTTTGCAAAAAAAGATGAATTTATGTCATCTAGATCACCTGATTCCATTGTTCAATTTTACCGACTTCTCAAGGATTTAAATTGGAATGCTACTGTAAATTGAAAATTGCTCGCGCATTAAAATTCCAAAACACCTAAATGGCCAAAAAATCAAAAGAGTCGCTAGGATTTATTAACAGCCATACCCATGTCTTTACCAAAGACCATGTGCCCGAGCATTTGGCACGTCAATTTGTACCAGGACCAATTTATAAGTGGTTAAAGACTTCGAAAGTAATAAGCAAATTAAAAAAGTACTACGAACCAACTGAGGATCATTACTCCTATACCCAAAGAAATAAACGATGGGATGCATATCAGAGTAAGATTAAAATTAAGCGAAACCCAATTTTAAGATATAGTGTCTTATTTATTAAAATTTTGTCTTGGTTACTATTTGTTTATTACTTTTTTCAATTGGTTAAACCACTACTTTTCAAATCAATTGTCGGTAAAATTATATATGGAATTATATTGTTTCCACTGGATTACATTTTACCCTTGATTGAAAGTTCATGGAACATATTCGTATTACTTTTTTTAATAGCTATTGCTTTCAAATTTGTACGTAAGGGAATTTGGAAATTACTAAAAAGTAGATTCATAAAAATCATTGGTAGTGATAGGCTTGAATACCTACTTCGATTTGAAAATCTCTTACGATATTCTGGATATGCTTCGCAAGGGGAGATTTTTAAAAAACTGAAACAACAATATCCTCCAAACACCCAATTTGTGGTTCTACCTATGGATATGGAATTTATGGAAGCTGATAAAGTTCCAGAACCCTATATAAAACAAATGGATGATTTAATGATTTTAAAAAGTAATAATAAGGATGTTATTTTTCCTTTTGTTTTTGTTGACCCTAGACGAATTGAGAATCAAACTGATGAAGACCCATTCTTTAAGTATGATGCAACCAATCCTACTGAAATTAAACTAGAAAAATGCCATCTAAAAACATATCTAGATGGAGGAGCGTGCGGTATAAAAATTTATCCCGCTTTGGGTTATTATCCATTTGACAAAAATCTATTACCCTTGTGGCTATATTGTGCACAGAATGAAATACCAATAACTACCCACTGTTCCGTAGGCCCCATTTTTTATCGTGGAGAAAAAAAAGTGGAATGGGATAGACATCCCATTTTCGAAGAAGTAATCCAAAATGAAAAAGATAACCAACCCAAGAAAATCGAAAAATTACGATTGCAACAGATTAAGAACAAAGATTTTCAGGCAAATTTTACCCATCCACTGAACTATACCTGTTTATTATTGCCGAAATATTTGAAAGGCCTTCTAGAACTGAAAGAATACAAACATCTTCAGTTTCTATTCGGCTATTCAAAAAACAAACTGGAACGTAATTTAAGCACGCTAAAAATAAATTTGGCTCACTATGGAGGTTCGGAAAATTGGGATGTCTTTTTGTCGAAAGACCGCGAACAAGAAGCAAATGAAATCTTAAACAAACCAAATACCGGATTGAATCTCGCAAGTGATCTTTTGAATTTGGCAAATCTTTACAGGCATTGGCATTATACGGATTGGTTTAGTTTAATCAGTTCAATGATGATTGAATTTGAAAATGTATATACTGATATAAGTTATACTACCCACGAAAACAAGTATTTAAATCTTCTCGCGGAAATATTGGACCACCCTAAAGTTGAAAACAAAGTGTTATTTGGAACTGACTTTTATGTCGTTAGTAATCAAAAAACAGAAAAGCAGTACTGGATAGACATGAAAAATATGATGGGTAGTAACAAATGGCATTCTTTATCCTACAAAAACCCAAAACGATTCTTATATCATAAAGTCTTTAAGTAATTGAAAATTTTGACCATTGCCAATGTGTCAAGTTTACAGTATTCCAAAAGGTCTTGGCGTATTTGTTTTTTTTCTTCCTGGCCAATGGAGTCAAAAGCAATCTTTCCCCACGTATCCATAGCCATAGTACCATCTTGAACATTTAACTGGTTATAACTCAACTCGGGTACTAGAACGGGTAACACCTTTTTAATTGATGAAGACCCTTTAAAACGATAATCTACATAGTCTGAAATGAATACCTTTTCCAAATCAAACATATGGGTATTGATATAATTCAGATAAACTTCATGTTCTGGCAACCATTGAATCATTCTGTTATTGGCCCCTATTTCATAGGAAGCATACCAGGATACAAATGTTCCTTCCATTCTAGTGAAAGCTTGCATTTGTTCCAACATTGATTTTGGAAATTCTAAATTTTCGGCCAAATATTCAAAATGTGTTATAGAACCATCGGATTGCATAGTATGAATATTCACCTGAAAGGGCACTTGCTCAAAGGGTTTAAGGCCATCCAATTTAGGTACAGCACTACCATAAGCCTCATAATCAAAGAAATGTAGGGGATAGCTTAAGTCGTCTAAAGTTTTTTGAATAGACTTCTTATCAATGATAGGTGCATTTTGAACAAAAGAATCATATTGCAGTTGTTGACCGGCAGATAACTCAAAGTCTTTCGGAATATCAATGAGACCAAAATTTCCCCTATCTACCAATTCATTAATTTTCTTTTCCGATAAACGTTTTAGTTCGTAAATGGAGGGTTGCGGCAAATCCTTATTAAAATATGTAAAGGTTTCGCAATGATTGGCCCTGGTTTTTCGCAAACATGAACAGTGATTTAAGTTGGGCATTTTATCCAAAAGCCCCACGGCCGTATGTATTTCATTAACAATACCTGAGTAAGCATTTTCTACCTTATCAGTCACATCTGTAACTGTCAGGAGGTCTTTGGCGGAGATTGCACCTTCCTTAATAAAATCTTCATATAAATGAATAATACTGCATTTAGAAACTGATAACCCGTTTTGCTCCAATACGTACTTTTGAAAGCAAACATCATAAATGTGATTATGTGATGGCTTTTCACTAACCCTAACGGAAGATTTTACCTCATATAGATGCCATGTTCTATCTTCCAATCTTTCCAGTACGTCAATTCTCGCAAAAACTTCCCTTTCGGTTACAAAAGCAGGTTGCATGAATAACTTACCCCCCTGCGCAATAACCTCCTTCGTTTCTCTTGGATCTGCAAAATTATCCAACACCATAGCGTTTGGGAACAATTCACCTACATAACTTTCTACCTCATACCCTTCTCTTATTAACTTTTGTAAAAAGATTGAAAATTCACCTTTAGGGTACTTTTCCGGCTCTTTTTTTGCCAACCAAAAACTTTCTGGGCACTGCAGGTAATGAATGAAGTCGGTTTTGGTGAGTTGCATATTTAATTTAAAACAGAAATAATATCATCATAAATTTTTGGGGTTTTCCCCCAAGTATAAAGACCATCTCTTATCCATGATTCAGAATTTTCAATGTTTTCGGGAATCATATTTAGGGCATCATCATGGTAATAAATTTTAATCTTCTCGTTTTCGATAAAGGCAATATAGATGTCTTTCCCTTTATATTTTAGATTTATTGTAAAGCGCCCTTTTAACTGAACCTTTATCATGTCTTCGCCAGAAATATGCACAGCTATAAAATCCGCACCCTGCCAATCATCGTTTAAGCGCAAAGAATTAAAGCCGTAATCCGCTAAGGTTGCTGAAACTTTGTGAAAATTATAGTTCTCACGTTGTCTTGAATTTAATGCCTTATAGGGTACTATGTTATACTTTTCTCTAAAGTTCATCTATTTTCCACTCTACTTTTTTCAAACCCGATTTGCCAATAATACATATCCACTATTTTCATAATTGGGTATTGTGGATGAAGTTTTTGTATGTTCTTAAGTTCAAGTTGATTGGTCTCAACAAATGTGAAAAGGCTTTCTAAGCTTTTCTTTTTTAAAGTCTTGAATGAGTATTCTTTTTCCTTAACTCCATCTATGAAAAAGCGATCAAAAGCAGGCAAACAACCTAATGTTCCTAATATAATTTTACTGATAAGGGTATCTGTAGGGGTAACATCATGAGTGGTTTTATAGTAGAACGAAAGATCTTGGATAAGATTAAGAATTCCTTCCAAGTTATGAAGAGCAATTTCTTGCTCTAGACCACAACGTAAATACTTATATTTTTCAATGATTTCAATAGCATCTTCATGTACTAAATAGTCTCTTTCCAGTAATTTGCTAGACCCTCTATACATACCCCAACTGGCCAAGTAAAACCCTAGATGCAGGCTCAGTAATTTTTGATCGTCTATAGTATCAAAGGCTTTAAAACAATGATTCCAAGAATTATAGCGTTGAAATGGCTGATTATTAGTGACGATATAGTTATAAATTATTTTCTCCAAACTAAATTAGATTTTGCTTCCGTGCTCTAGGAAAGACATATTTACCTACCCATGACTCTGTTAATGCAAGTTCATCTAAATAAACTTTTACCATTGCAGTATATGTGGAATTTAAAAGCTTTGGGTTTAATAAGTCTACTAGGTCCTGAAAATAATCAGACAAGATATCTGAAATCACTTTCTTTGCAGCAAGATTTTGAGCATCAACTTGCTTAAACTTAAATATATTCTGGACTATTCTTTTTTTTAATTTATCCAATTCTTTAAGTTTTTGTTTTCTGCTTTCTAACAGTAAAACATCTTCATTTAAATGATAAACAATTATGGATATTCTTGCTCTTGAATATTCAACTGGATAGTTGCGCTCATCATATTTGGGAATAGCTTCCCCAGTTGCAACATCAAAACCAAGTAATTTGACGTCATTGGAAACCGTTGGATCTAAAAGAACATAATCTTCGGTAGAATGATTTATTGTTGGATTTGTTGCAACTAAACTACCAATAGACAGAGGGAAATAGTTTCCCTTATGGGAATTTAAAATATCGCAACATAATCGATAATTACGCCAGTTATATGTTAGCCACCAATATCCAACATTCCAATTTCGAGTTTGTTCATTATATTTCCAAGTTCCTTTGAGTTTTTTGACCTTTTTTTTAGGTCTAAAATGCTCAATATGAAATGAAGATATCGCATTATTGGCTTCTGTGAACCAACATTTATTATGCGAAAATTTCATCAAATATCTTTTTGTTGGCTTCCAAACACTTGTTCCATTTGATTTGATATATTCCTTTATTTCTTGCAAAGATGATTTGGCCCTTATTCTGCGTGTGTGCACACGACTCGCCTTCTTCTTCCAAGAATTTGGAAGATGTAGATTGTTCAATTCGATATGCCTCATAAATCTAAGTCATTTGAAAGTTCCTCAAATAGGTTATCTGCATTCTCCTTTCTCAATTTTTTTTCATCTTCCGACAACTCCCTTTTTATATATAATTCCTTGTTGTTTAGTCGTCTATAAAACTCTTTAAAAAATGGATCTACAAAAGGATCGGCATAATCAATATTCCTTAATATGTTAGTCAATTCTTTTAATCTATTTTTTTCTTCATCGTTAAGATTGTCAATTTTCAATAGTAATTCCCGCCGTTCATATATTAGTTTGCTGGTTCCCTGATCGACGGTATTCTGAAAACCGAATAAGTCTGTTTTTAATATTGCATCAACACCTTTACCCTTTAAATCTTCTTCTGCAAAAGACCATCTAGGCACCTCTTCAGGCAAATTGACACGTTTTTGAAATAAAATTACTTGCTCCTTATTAAGACCAGATATAAAAATGGGGTCATGTGTAGTCATTAGAATATGACTATCTTTTTGTTTTTGAATATCGTTTATGTTGCTTATGTATTCGTATTTCCATTTTGGATTTAAATGAGTTTCAGGCTCGTCAAAAAGACAAAGCACATCAATTTCATCAATAAGATTTACAAGGCTGAATATTGTCAAGGCCTGATGCTCTCCGTCCGAAATTGATTCATACGGTATTGGTGATTCTACCCCATCCATTTTGAGCATGATATTATCTAGAATAAACAATTGCTCATCGTTTGGCACATGGCCGATATCATTTTGAGCACTGTAAACGTTTTTATTATACAATACCTTTTGCCTTCTTTCCCACGGGATAGTATAACTATTTCTGAGCATTAACTTCTCAAAATATTTATATAATCCACCTGCATCAGCAGCCATTCTTCCAAAGACCTCAAAATTTTCCACACTTCTTAAATCTATATTTATAGATATTTCATCAGTTCTTCGTTCTGTTGAAACATCAAAATGATCTTTTAAAGTTTTAATGAAATTTTGAACGGCCTTGTCAATAGGCATTTTAAACTTGTTACGATATTGAAAGCGAATAGTTATTCTAAAAGACTCTATTGATTCAATACCAAATTTATCCTTGAAAATTTTGAGTTTGTTTATTTTGTCTTGATCAGTTTCATTGGGATTGCCATATATCAAGAAATTAGATAAAACTAATGCACTTGTAGTGTCATAATCAACAAAATGAAGACGATTATCCCCTATGATTTCGCCTACATTTTTTTTAATGTTTATAGCGGCTTGCTCCAAATAAAACAAATCCATTCTTCTGAAAGGAAGGCTCAGTGATTCATTTTCTCCAGAGGAGTAGCCCCATATACGTTTTGGTAGAGCATAGCTTCGGGATTCTCCAGTTATTTCTATTTCCTCTAAATCATTTATTAGAAAGTAATTTGGTTGTTGCCTTTGATTTTTAATAATTTTTATATGGTAATGTTGCCCTGAAATAATTGGATTATCATTGAAAACTTGCATAATTCCTCCTGCTGCCATAAAGGGCTTATAGTATTCAATTTCAAAAGATTCTATTGGTACTTGAAAATTACTAACTGTGGTATATTCAAATAAATGACATTCCAAATAATAAAATATATCTGCAATAGCCTCTAGTAGATTTGACTTCCCACTTCCATTTGGACCTACGAAACAAAGTGGGTCAATAGTGTTTGACTGTAAATTTGGCCGAAAGGTTATTTCAAACCCTGCTTGCAGGCTCTTATATGGAACGTTTATTTTAAGCCGTTTAAGTTTCATTTTTTGAACTCTTCTCTTAATGCGACCTTACTCAAATCTAATTCTCCTTTAAAAACATCTTGGCTTAGGCGACCATATAGGTATTCCAATTCTAATAGATTATTGTGATAGAGCTTATTTGTTTCGATTATTTTTAAAACAACTGAAGAAAATTTTTCTTGCAAACTTAGGGGTGGTTGAGGTAATTTGAGTTCCTTTATTATAGTCAAATTTAGCCCACTCATTATTGCACCTTTTACTCTTTTTGAAAGCTGTTTAAGAATCAAAGGGTGATATTGAAAGGAATATTTTAAATAGAATGGAAGTATTTTTTTTTGATTCAAGGTAATAGCTGCTAAATGCTTTGAGTTGATAGCTAGTGGTATATTTTGGGGTACTACCGCTGATCTACCGTTGGTTGCCATAATACTTATCAATACGTCACCAGGGTGAACTGTATAACGTTTCAATTCTTCATATTTTTTAAATGTTATGTATCGTGGTTTTCCTTCCTCATAGAAGTTGTTGACTACATTGTCAATACCTAATACTTTAACATCTCCGGATTCAGAAAACTCTTCATGAAGCAAACTGCTTCCAAATGGTCCAGAGCGCATACTTGCCTTCCTTTTTAAAGCGTAACCTTCAATGGTATCTCTTTCCCAGTTCTGGTAATCTAAGTTTTTTTTCCAAAACATATCCAAAAAAGTACTTTTTAAAAGCTCGTCTAAAAGCGCAATACTTTCCTTACGTTTGGCAATGAGCTCTTCACAATCGGTAAGGACTTGGGCAATTCGTTTTTGGTTTTCCAAAGAGGGTAAAAAAACATCAAAACGAGACAAGTCGCTTTTGCTAAAGCCTGCCTGGGCTGCCCTACCGCCTACATTCAAAATATAATTTTGAAATGAAGGACTTACAAGTAAATGTCGTAAATATGGTTTTAAAAGTTTTTTCTGATCGGGAATGGTCTTCATTATGGCTACATTATAAGCCCCAGCAAGTCCAGTTAAAATTTTACCAACAGAAGCCCCATATCTACCAATAAGAATATCCTCGCTCTTACAAGTTTTGATTCTGTTAGTTATTCTTACATATTCGATATTTTCTTTATTGGGCTGCGTAAAATCCCTAATCTGAAGCATTCTGACATAACCATCCTTTAACGTTTTCGTCCATTCGCTTTTGGGTGGCTGGGAACCGCCTTGAAAGTCGCAGACATCGGTAAGTCTGTATTTTTTTACTTCCATCAAAACAATTCCTTTAATTCCTTTAACTTCTCTGAAATTTCCTTTTCCAATCCCTTTATTTCATCTCCATTTTCATCTTTACCTCCCAATAATTTTAAAAGAATCTTCTCAGGTTTTTCATATTCGATTTCTTCATATACCTCTTCTTTATAACGGGAAAAACTCAGGTCATAGCCTTCTGCGACAATCTCCTTTTTAGGTACGGTAAAATGGTTACGTTTTCTATCATTTTCAGAGTCAGGCTTCTTACTTTTAAACTTGATGACAATATCCTGTAAATCTCCAAACCCCTCTAATTTAGCCCGTTTGTCATCCAGACTATACCCATCGCTCTGCATGTCATAAAACCAAACATTTTCGGTTTCTCCACCTTTAGTAAAAATAAGTAAGGCCGTACTAACTCCGGCATAGGGTTTAAACACTCCGCTTGGGGCCGTTATTACCGCTTTTAACTCACTTTTTTCTATCATCAATTTACGAGCTTCCTTGAAGGCTTTTCCGCTACCAAAAAGGACCCCTTGGGGTACAACTATACCGGCCGTGCCACCCATGCGAAGCATTTGATAAATACGTTCAATGAAAAGCAGTTCGGTTTTGGTCGTGCCCAACTGTAGGCTTTCATTAATATCCCCCTTATCTATATTGCCTGTAAAAGGCGGGTTCGCGAGTACTATATCATATTGACTACTTTCATTGTAGCTTTTGCTTAGCGTATCGGTATAATCTATTTGAGGGGTATCAATACCATGCATCATTAAGTTCATCAACCCTAACCGCACCATAGTCTGGTCTATATCATACCCCTGTAGACTTTGGTTTAAAATAGCCTTGGTCTTTTCATCAAACCGTGAAGCCTTGCTGGAGCGTATAAATCCATCTTCGTCCTTCTCTCGGTTTTTATTATCCTTATCCAACTGGGTCACTAAATATTGGTAAGCATCCAATAAAAAACCTCCGGTACCACAGGCTGGGTCTGCTATCCTATTCCCTAATTTTGGGGCCACCAGTTCTACCAGTAATTTTATGATGTGGCGTGGGGTTCTGAATTGTCCGTTTTTGCCCGCGCTGGCTATTTCGCTTAACAAGTATTCATAAACATCCCCTTGAATATCCTGGAAATCCTGCCCTTTCTCAGAGGCATCTCTTTCCATTTCTTCATATATGCTATCGATAATTTTTACGGCCTCCACCAACAGCGAAGGTTTGGGAATGATAAAGACCGCATTACGCATATGTTTTACAAAGGGAGAATCATCAGTATCCCAGGTCTTGATAAATGGAAACACATATTGTTGTACCCGTTGCAGCATTTCTTCACCGGGTAATCGCTTAAACTCGCTCCATCGTAATTGTTGCTTTTCAATTTTTAAATCGCTGTTTGGTAATTGAAACTCTCCTTCAAAACGAGAGGTAAATGGGTCATTGGTAAACTCAGCCCTTGCTTGGGCATCGGTATCATTTGTATCCAGTTTTTTCATAAAAAGCAGATAAGTAATCTGCTCAATGGCCGTTAATGGGTTAGAGATGCCACCACTCCAGAATTTGTTCCAGAGTTCTTGAATTTTGGATTTTATTTCAGGGTTACTTTGTAATAAGCTCATTTATGCTACCAGTTGTTCTGTTAATGTTACTATCTCTTTTATTTCTTGAGGGTTAAATACCCCTTGTATTCCTTTAGGGTGAATTACCGTGAAAGGTGCTTCCAATAAATTGCGTTTGTGTATTTGGCCACGCTCAATGATATAATCCCGCAAAAGGTTTAAAAATTCAATTTGTCTTGTGCTAAGCGTTGTATGCTCTTGAATAAAAGCGGCCACTTTTTTGCTTACGGCGGCATCAAAACTTTCCAATATTTCGATGCCCAATATATGCTTTATAAATTGCAGGAAACTGGCGCGCTGGTTTTTATAGACTTTTTGTAACAAGGCCTCGGTAATATGTGGATCTTCTAGATGCAGTTCTTCGGCTAGTTGGTCTGCTTCTTCCGGAGAGACATCGGCACCATTTTTTATTTTTTGGAGAATGGGGTTTCGCTCTAGCATTTCGGCAACCTTTTGTTCCACCATCTCGCGATAGCGTGTAATACTGACCGATTCGTGTTGCGGGCCGAATTCTACAAACTCTTTGGTGGTTACGATATCCTTTAGATTCAACTGATCCATTCCGTTCCCCACAGGGCGGCGATCGATATAGCGCATCAAGGGCGCCAGTTTTTCGGATAGTATATCAAATTCGGTATCGTTGACTATCGCCCAATACTTGTTTGACAAAACTTGATTGATATAGGAGGTATGTTTAGCTACGGTATTTACGGATTGCGGCAGCATTGACACCTGTTCCTGAATGTTTTCCTTTAGAATTTCCAACCGTTCAGCATTATCTTCCAAATGCACCAAAGAGGTTTCCAAAACATCTTTTTCAAAACGCATCGCCTTAAAATCGACTTGTGAAACCGTTCTGAACAAGGGCAAGATGATTTCGCGTAAAAACTCAAAACTTTTAGCATCCAACCCTTCCCAAAATTCGGCTTTCCTGGCCTTGAACAAAGCAGATTGCGCATCTTGGATTGCAACCGAATCTTGAGGCAATTTTTTTAGCTGTCTTCTGAATAGTTCAATTTCTTTGAATGCAATGTCAATTTCATCAAGCTCTAGCGCAAGTTCTATTTTATCTATGCGCAGACTTGCAAAGCGAACCGGTAAAGGTACTTGTGGTTTATTCTCCACCCCTTTCAAGCTTAGTTTAAAGTATTCGAAGTTATCCCAGCAGTCAATAATTCGAAAAACGTCTTTCTCAACGCACCAAGGTTTCATAGCGGTAGGTTCTAACAAACGCGTACCACGCCCGATCATTTGCCAAAACTTAGTATACGAAAACACAGGTTTTGCAAAGACCAAATTGACGAGTTCGCGAATATCGATACCTGTATCGAGCATATCCACACTTATCGCCACTCTGGGCATGTTGTTCAGTTTGAATTGATCCAACAACCCACCTTTGCCATACACCCGAGGGTCATCGGAAACCAAAACTTTAGACAGCTCTCCGTTGTACTCCGGATAGAGTTTGTCGAAAATTTCTTCAACTTGTCTTGCTTGTTGAATGGATTGGCAGAAAAAGATACTTTTACCTGGAAGCACGCCGTATGGGTCTTTTATGGATTCTTCCATAAACTCGCGAACGATCAACGCATTCGTTCCCCGGTTCCGTACGGATTTTTCGAGTTGGTCACCTTCGTAGTTGATTTCTTCAATATCACGGCCTTCATACAATAACTTCTTTTGGTCTTCAAGCGAGACAGTTCTTTTGCTGATGCCTTCATCTTGAAATTTCGTATGGATTTTCATCACCTCAAAATTGCATAGATAAGGCGGAATATTGTTTACCGCCTCTTCATACGAATACGCAAAGGTCGGCAGGCCATCTTCGCATTCAAATAGTTGAAAAGTATTGTGGTCGATAACATCGGTCGGAGTCGCTGTGAGTCCTAATGTAATCGTATTAAAATAATTTAAAACCTCTTGGTAGGTGTTGTAAATGGAACGATGGCTTTCGTCAATTACGATTAAATCGAAAAAATGAGGAGACAAGGTATTCTCTTGATCTTTTACGATATTGAGCATTGTAGGGTAGGTAGATACGTAAATACGCCTATCAGTAGCAATTGACTTTTCCCCTCTTTTAGGCCAAGTAGGTTCGTTTGGCAAGTGGTCTTTGAAAGCATCTAAAGCCTGGTCACGTAATGCAATTCTATCTACCAAAAACAATACACGTTCTGCCCAGCTTGCACGCATTAAAGCATCTGTCAATGCTATACAAGTCCTAGTTTTTCCTGTACCTGTGGCCATCACCAAAAGAAACTTTGTGCGTTTCCTTTCAATGGCTTCCATCACTGCACGAATAGCTTGTATCTGGTAATCCCTTCCTGCTATAGCTGTATTGATTAATTCGGCAGCAAGTGGTTTTCGTCTTTTTCTAATGAAGGCGTATCGTTCCAAGTCATCACGGGTAGGAAAACCAATAATTTTTTTAGGAGGATAATTATTCAGGTCCCAAAAAAAAATATCCAGTCCGTTGGTATAAAAGCAAAAGGGAAATAATCCTGTTTCTTCTTTAATACCTAAACAATATTGTTTTGCCTGTTCCCTTCCAATTTCAGCATCTTTGGAAGTTTTCTTTGCCTCCACAACGGCAAGGGCCTTGCCGTCTTTACCCAAAAGAACATAATCACTAAACGTATTATTATAATCTGGCGAAGGTTCTTTTGCTTTCGAAATCACCGAATATTCTTCAACAACCTGAGTATAGTCATTGACATTCCATCCTGCTGTCTTGAGGTGGTTATCAATTAATTCTATACGTGTTTGTTTTTCGTTCAAGAAAGTCTTTGGTTGGTGCTCTTGTAAAAATAGGACTACTTTTTAGATATACAAAGCAGTAAGATATGATGACCTCTTATATAATTCATAAGTTATTTTATTGATATTATTTATCGAGGATAATCCTTTCCCTTCTCATGGAAATTTATAGTCTCTCTTTGAGAACTCTTTACATTACGCCTTTTAGTCATAGTATTAGAATTAGGGTTAAACTCTCTAAACTATAATCAAAAAAAGAAGCACTCTTTACAAAATCCGCTTTTTGTAAAGAGTATAAACCTTTCCATCGGTTTAAAGAACAGTTCCATAAATTAAGCTTTAATGAGAATGAGATTTATCAATGGTAAGAACTATCCTATTTTTGATAATTTATTTTCTTTTATCTACGCTACTATTTTCAAAAGCCACCAAATTAAAAAGCTGTCGCATACGGCTACGAACACGAATGCCGTAAAGATCTTCTAGCTCTTGAGCATTTAGATTGGTAGTAGCGTGAGTTTTAATTTTTTTATCTAAGAATAGGTCATAACGAGACAGCAGGATTTCACCCATTACATTGCAGTCTTTTCCATAATGCCTTCCAATAGGTTCAACTCCCAAATCATCAAAACAGAAAAATTGGGTGTTGCCATAATCTTCAATAGTTTTATAACCAAGGTGATTAAAACCAAAAACGATATTTCGTGTAGGCACAACCTCATAAGGCTTTCGATGTGGCACTAGATTTTTCAACAACCGAATCAAAGAAGTCTTTCCACATCCAACAGGGCCAGAAAGCAAAATACCTTTATCAATATCAATCCCAAATTCTTTACAGGAAATTCCATCCTGGATAAAGTAGAGGCATAGTTTGTA
This sequence comes from Flagellimonas maritima, assembly GCF_003269425.1. Lineage (NCBI taxonomy): Bacteria > Pseudomonadati > Bacteroidota > Flavobacteriia > Flavobacteriales > Flavobacteriaceae > Flagellimonas > Flagellimonas maritima. Next base: position 676,558 of record NZ_CP030104.1, read on the forward strand.
GAGAACATCTCGGTCTTCTTTGTAGATTTTGAATTTCTTCCCAAACAACAATTTCCCTTTAGCATCCAGATAGACCAACATCTTATCAAAATCATAGACAATTTGATTGCCCTTCATCATACCCAACGTATACTGCACAGCTCCTTCAACAATGATATGTGGCTTTGGATAACTCATAAGGGTTCACCATAGCTTTTATCTGAATTGGTCTTTAGGTTGTCCTGATATGGGACACTTCCCAGATGGTTTTCATCATTTTCAGAATTTAATTTTTTAAAATTTTCACGTTTATTTATGTTTTTACTGTTTTCAATAGTTTGCATATGTTTATTTATAGGTACCAATGCTTGTCCAGTACTTGTCCCAATATTGGTACTGCTTGGGTACAGTGCTTGTTCGATGCTTGTCCCAAAATTGAACATCTTGATTCTACTCCCTTTAAATGGATTGTGCGATGGTGTGTAGAGCAAATAATTCCAATGGCTCAATTCTTTGATACATCTGTGATACGTAGACTTTGAGCCAATCTTTGAGAATGCCATCACTTCTTCTCGGTTGATGTAGAATTCATCCTTGAAGAAATTGTAGTTCCAAATCTGAAACAAGGCTACATACAAACTGATATGTGTAGGGTTTAGTCGGCTGTCTTTAGAAAATTGCTCAAACACTCCATTGAGGTGCTTGATATAGTTGATGTCTCTCAAACCAATAGCTAGAATTTATTATGAATCCTGTTTTGCTCTAAAACTTGCATAATTTCCTGATAGTCATAATACAATACCCCTCCTATTTTGGTATAGGGTAACGTGCCATTGATACGTAGATTTTGCAAAGTGCCTGGAGAGATTCCCAAAAGTTCTCTGACCTCTGGTGATTTAAGCCATTTCTTGGCAGGTTGTCCGTTTTGATTTTGTAAAAGTTGCTTGATGTCGTCGAGTAGTTCAAGCTTAAACTCTCGCAGGTCTTCTGTTGTAATAATTGTTGCGCCCATTTTCTTTGCTTTAAAAACAAAGCCGCCATGGTTTATTTTTTTAAGGGGCGGCTTTGTCGTGATTTGACTTTCGTAGCACAAAACTCAAAAAGAAAACGGGAACAAACTCCACAGTTGGTAACAAGGTGGGGGATTTTTTCACCTATATATTTTGACCCGGATTGAAGGCATTATCACACTTTGAAACTTGTAAAAAAACCTAGGTAAAGAGGAAATGGGGCCTCAGTACCTTAACTTCCAAAACTCCCAAGTGGGTACCTACTTGGGGGGAAATCAAATGTTCATTCATCCAAGGATTCCATACGTCTGTTCAGCATTTCGATCAACTTATCCAGAAAGCGGGTCTTACTGGTCTTCCTTGACCGTATATCGATAAAGGTATGGTAGTAATTGCCAAGGTCAATGTTGTAAAAATGCTCAAAATGGGAGGCCAGTCCCTTGATATCAACCGTTCCACTGTTGATGGAATTACTGGCGTGGAGGGCATATAATAGTTCTATCAGATCGGTCTTGCTTCCGGTCCAGAATAATTTTGATGGTTTTTCCATAGCTATGTTTTTTGGGGGTTCCAGAGTATTGTTAAGGTCATCCACTTCCTTTCTAAGGTACACGATCAGCATATCGTAGGCCATAATGGTGGCCACCGTCCCATCCTGACAGGTCGAAAATTGGTCATCGATCAGAAAATGGAACGATTCCAAGGGAAGCCTCAAGTCACGGTTCCCCCGGACAAAATATTGTTCATCCAATGACATGGCGCCACGACGGTAATAATTGTAAAATTCGAGATTATCGTTAAAGAAGGTCTGGAACTTATCGATTTGGTGCTGAAGATATTTGATCTGGGCAGCATTGTTCCCCCTGGGACGTTTGCTCTCAATATTGAACAGTTTGACATAATAGATAAGCTTGCTGAAGATCTGAGGCTTGACATGTTTGAAGAAGTAAATCTCATCTGCTTGGGCGGCAAAGGTTTTGCCCGTAATTTCCTTTTGCAGTTTTCGGATGCTTTTCTCAACCAGCACAATTCCCTTTTCTGCCTTGAAAAGAACATCACCGCCCCCACTTTCCAACGCATCCAATTGACCCTCAAATTCCGATAGCAGCTTTTGATATTTCATGCCTGCATTCCATTAATGCTGGCCTTCCATGACTCCCAAAAGTTCCAAAATAAAATTGTCCCTAGTCTGGAGGTACGCATACTTTTCATGGACCCTGGCACCTAATTTTCTTTTCTCAAAAGCAGCGGTCATCCCAAAATCAATTTTGGGCGCACCCAGTTCCAGGGCACGTTCAATGGTTCGGTACAACAACTGACGGTAGGTGCCATATTTATCCAAGAAACCATAATCCATCCCCACAAAGGCCGGCACATAGACCTGACCCGAATTGTTGTAACAGAACATAACGCCTAATATTCTTTCCGATTCCCCAATTGGGGTAAGGACAATAAACTCCCAAAGTATGCTTTCATTCATTTGTTCAAAGAGAACATCGGGAAATGGAAAAGTATTGAGTCCCAAGTTACGGGACTGAACCTCGCCAAATAAAGATTTGAATTGCAACAATTGTATAGGAGTACCCTTGGAAATCACTTTCACTTGGGAAGTCTTAAAATATGCCTGTATATCCTTTCGAAAGTGTCTTCTGTTCCTTGCCGAAAGTTGGGCCATATAAGCTTCCATGGTATGAATTCCTTGGAGGTCTACCGTACTCGATCTGGGCATCCGTACCCTCAAGAAACCACTGCCGTACAAAGGTTTGTTCCAATCTGTCTTTTCAGGAAAATCCCGGAGAACGGTCATCTTGGCACCAAACTCCAGCTCTTTCTTTTCCATAAGTTCCAAAAACACAAATAAGGCTTGGTCCGCCCTATCATGTGAAGCATCCCAATACAGATGGTCCCCTTCCGTGAACAGGCATCCTATGGAAAGCACTGTTGAGGATAAGTGATAGGGATTGCTCTTTCTTTCCTCCTCAACGCCCTTCGAAACTTGGGCATCGGCCAACATATCATCCTTCCAAAGGGATAAGGTCATAAATGTCACCAGAACAGGAACACCGAAATCATCCTTGATGATGACATAGCGAAATAGCCAGTTATGTTCTTTTTTTTCATTGCCCTGAAATACCGTTTCCAAGAATTTCAGCCCCTCCCAATCGTAAACACCCTGCCCGCCCAAATATCGGTTCCAAGTTGCTTTGTCCATTTGATTAATGGACTCCTTCACTTCCACTATCATGTTTTTTGGCTTTTTGGGTTCTTCCCTGACCTTTGGGTTTAATTTAAAGGCATGGAAAACCCGTTCTGCACTGGTATGTGTTTCTTCCAAAGCCTTAGGAAAATGATGGGTCATGGCCTCCACCAATCCTTTGATCTCCTCCGGTTGGTTATGTCTTGAAATGGTGATCCGCACTCCGGTGTTCTTGACCGGGACCGCAGGGAAGATACCAAGGTTCACATAAAACCCCTCCTGCATCAACCGGTTGACAAAATTGTACCCTGTCTTTGGCATTCCCGTTCCGATATAGAATACTGGGGATTCGTTATGATCGATTAAGGGAAGGTCCGTTTCCATCAGGCAATTGTTGAAATAGTCTATCCGTTGTCGTAGATCTTCCTGAAACTGATAGATCTCAGGGGAAAGATGGATTTTGGCCGAGGCTATGGCCGCGGCCACGGATGCCGGTTCCAATTGGGCCGAAAAGGTCAAGGGACCGCCAAAGGTCTTGATCTTGTCGTACATTTCAGGATTGGAACAGGCCAATACGGCACCACTGGCACCAAAGGTCTTGCTCAGGGTTCCGAACAACAGGACGTTCTCGGGCAATTTGCCCAATTGGTCCAGCACATAGCCCGTTCCATTTTTGCCCACCCAGCTCATCCCGTGCACATCATCAAAGTACAATCGTAGTTGTGGGTATTTGCTTGCAAGTACCATCAAATCGTTCACCGGGGCATAGTCCCCGTACATGGAATAGATGCCATCGGCCATATACCAAATGTGCCTTTTTGAATCCCTGTACTTTTTGATCTTCTCTTCCAACATCCCCAAATTGTTGTGGCGTATCATTTCAATGGGAACGCTCCTTGTCTTCAGCATCTTGGCCGCATTCTGGACACTCCAATGGACCTGATGGTCCAACACGATCACATCTTGATCGTCCACTGCACTTGGGATGACACCTAAGTGGCCCAAGGTGCTGTTCTTGGTAATGATGATCGGGGCGTTGTACATTCGGGTGACCAATTGCTCCAGTTCCCCATACAGGGGATTGGAAATATAGGATTTGGACAAGGGAAACTGGGTGCCGTAGTGCTCTATGGCCTGCATGGCGGCCCTTTTCAGCCTCAAATCCTGCTCAAGGCCCAAATATCCCGTTGTCCCAAAATGGTACAGTTCTTTCCCGTTGACCTTAATGGTCCTGCCCGAAAAGGATGTGCCCCCTGCATAGAGGTGCAACACCCCGGCTTCCTTTGCATCGGAAAAGACCTCGTGAACGGTGTTCAAAAAATTGTGGTGTTTGATCTTTGCCATTTTCTTTAGTTTTAATTGTCATAAAAAGTAATGGCATTTGTCAGATTAACCATGATCAATAATAATATCACTCCGTTTTAGATAAGCAAAATTCCTTTTCAGATAACCAAAACCCTTTTTAGATGGTGTTCTTTACTCCCGTATAGGAAATCAGATATAATATTTTTGTAAATTCATTCCCATTACCAGTTTTCACAACATGAAAAAGTCCCATGAGAACAAGTATGCGATTTATCTGTTGACCGATGACCTTTTACATATCATCTACAAGAAAGGGCATTATATTGACCTTAAGGCGGCACAGGTAATTGTCAGAGATCGAATGATGGTCCAGGAAGGCAAAGAAATGCCCGTACTCTGTGATATTCGTGAAGTACGCATGGTCAATAAACCTGCAAGGGATTATTTTGCCTTGGATGGATCTTTATTAATCAAGGCCTTGGCCTTTTTGATCGACCCTCCGGTCACGGATGTCATAAGTGCATTTTATCTGGGCACCCACCCCCACGCTGTTCCGACCCAATCATTTTCCACAACATCGGGGGCCTTAGGTTTCTTAAAGGCCTCCATGGTGATGATTGCCATTTTATGCATTATCCCCATTGGCATACATAGTTGAACCAATTGGATTGACATGCCCAACAAAGATGATTTCCGAGTAAAACGTATACAGCGAATGCTGTTGGAAATGGCACAGGGCAATTTTTTCTATAGTTTGGAACCTTCCGGCAAGAACGATAATGTGGCTTCTTTGGTTGTTATGCTCAACATGGTCAATGAGGAAATCAGGGCGTCCTTTATCCACCAAGGGTTTGCAAATGCACACACCACACCACAATATGTCATTCAGATGTCCCTACTTATGGATTCACAAGGTAATATCGAAATGATCAACAATAAGGTATGTTCCCTCCTGTCCCGTCTACCAAAGGACATTATTGGACATCCCCTTACGGAGCTCTTGACCGAAAGCTCACAAAGAAAGTGGATCAAAAAATTGCCCAGCCTTTTAAAAAAGGAACATTCTGAAACGGTCCTGAACTTGGAGTTTAATACCCCTGAGGGACTATTAATAAAGAAAGATTGCACCATATCCATTTTTCAGGCCCTTGATGGCACTGGCCGGAAAATTCTTCTGGACACCGTGTTTTTTTCAAAAGGAGAACCTTTCGGCAAAGGGCTTTGGAAAAATCCGCTTAAGGTGAGCAAGGGGGTCGGCAATCCGAAAGTCCGATTGAGCCAAGAGGATATTCAAATGATCCGTAAGGTCCATGACATGATTATCCACAATGTGAAAAATGACCTTCCCAAACTAAAGGACCTCGCCCTTCAAATAGGCACCAACGAGTTCAAACTGAAGTATGGTTTCAAACAACTCTACGGCACGACCATTTTTAAATTCTTGATACAGGAACGTTTGCGAAAGGCGAAGACGCTGATCCAATATACCAGCCTGTCCATCAAGACCATTGCCCACATGGCCGGATTCAAGAGCGTTCCCCATTTTTCAAGGGCCTTCAAGGAAAAATACGGTAGGTCTCCCAGTGACCTTCGGGGCTAAGACCCATAAATCCTCAAATTAAATCCCTCTTGGATAAGCAATCATCCCAGAGAAGTAAATTCGGCCCACGAACTTTACCATATCAATACAAAAATTATGGCCTTCAAAGGAAATCATCCTATCATCTTACAATTTATCAAGGTATTGTTCATCATCCTTTTTGTATATACTGCCAGCAGTAAATTGATGCAATTGGGCCAATTTCAAAATCGCTTGGATCGTTTTCCATTTATTTCATCCTATAGCGTTTGGATTGCCTTTGGGGTGCCCTTTGTTGAATTGGTCATTGTCGGACTGTTTCTTGTCCCAAGATATCTATTGACGGCCCTTTGTTCCAGTTTTACTTTGCTGTTCCTTTTCACGGCCTATATCGTCACCGTACTCCATTTCAGTGATTCCATTCCATGCTCCTGTGGTGGGGCATTGTCGGCCTTGGGATGGAAGGACCACATTCTGTTCAATACTTCCTTTATGCTCCTTGCACTATTGGGCATACTACTGGTCACCAAAAAATCCAAAAGACAAGCATTAAATCAAAATACTACGTAGTGTCAGGAGAAGCTGAAAACCTGTAAAAAAGAGTAGGCATTCAATAATTAAAATTTAATATCATGAAAACAAACGTTTTTAAATTCATTTTACCCGCCTTCGCCATTTTGTTGGCCGTTGGCTTTGCCTTTGCCACGGAGCATACCACTGTTGCCCAAGAAGCCCATTACTTCCTGCCAGGTCAGGGTTGGCAATCCACCACGGTGGAAGATGAATGCTACCAGGGAAGTAGCATACCCTGCGAATACAATGGCATACAACTGTATTCAGAACCTGATTTTGCAAGTATACAGTTGCGCAAACCCTAAACAGGACTTGCAATACCCATCAAAAAAAGGTGCCTAGAAAAGGCACCTTTTTCGCTAACTCAAAAATCTCCCAACCATGGACATATGAACTCTAGAACCAGCCCATGGCATACCATCCGTCCTTCTACAAACTTGTATTGATCTTTTTCAAGCATAATTGCCAATGCCCCAAAGTGGCCACATTCCTGTTCTTTTTTAACCCCTTTTCGATATCCGTCTTCAAGTCCATCAATTGCAACATCAAAAGACCTTTGGAATAATCGGTGTAGGCGAAGAATTGTCCGTTAGGATCAAATCCAGACACCTTTGTTTCCAACGCTCCTACCAAAGCCTCGATATAGGTCATTTGAATTTGCTGTCTCCTGCGACCCACATTACCAAAATCTTCCCACAACTCCATGAACAGCCCAAATTGCAATTGCCCCAAATAATCTTGGACCAGTCCTTGGTTCCCAAAGGTATTTTCCATTTGTTCCAATCGTTTCAATCTGGAAGACCGAATCAGTTCCATGACCAATCTTTGTTCATACTCCAACACTTTATCCGGAAATGTGGAGTGCCTCGTCCGTGCGTGGAATTTCGGATCCGTCAACCACTTCGGTGGATTAAAGGCATTGTGCATCAAGAAATCAAGGGCTTCCCATTGAGATTTCAATGGAATTGGAACGAACATTCTCCCTGGTTGGTTGATGGATTTATAATGAATCCCATGTCCCCCGATAACGGAGACCACATGCCGCATATGGTGATACCATAACTCCACGGATTTGTTGTAGAGACGTATCAATCTGGCGTTGTCCTTTTGGTCGGCACAGACTCCGGGAATCAGTTCGATTACACGTTCCAAATTCTTTAGCGCCAATACCGTGCTTTTTACGGGATCGTTGGTCTCGACCACTTCATCTGTCCTACCGGGACCTATGATCTCAAATTGGGAATCATTGTACCGATACCAAGAAATGGAATCCTGTAATCTTATCATATCCTCGAGCGCAGCCGATTCAGCATCGGGCGAAGTCTTGGACGGAAATTCCCTATAGGCCCAACAGATGGCATAAATATCGGCTGGGCCCACTTTCTGAACAAGCAATGACGGGGGAATCCCATCTTCCGGTTGTGCAATGTTGTTGGGCCTGGTATAGTTCATGATGCTCGGGGTGTGCCCCATGGTCCCCAACCAATCCGTATCGTTCATTTTATCGACCGGATAACTGTACTCGCCAAAATTGCCATCATTAAGGCCAAGGGCGTGGCCCGTTTCATGTGCTGCCAAACATTGAAACAATCGTCCTATCAATGCATCGGGAAAGGGAAAGCTTTGGGCCCTTTTGTCAAGAGGGGCCGCCCTAGTGAAATAACGATTTTCAAGGTTCTGCCGGGTTGCGTTCAAAAAAATATCACTTTTCAAGATCTCTCCGGTCCTATAATCCGTCACCAACGTAGCCGTACCACCATATTCCTTATGGTAGGAATCTCGAAAATAGCGTTCACGACCCCAATAAACAATATTGTTCCCAATGCTGTTCCGTTGCCAATCACTCAAGCTATCGACCTCCGAGACCACAATGGCATCCTTGAATCCGGCCGCCTCAAATGCGGGCAACCATTCCATGATACCGGCCTTTACAAAAGATCTCCACTTTTTTGGGATTTCAGGGGACAATATAAAAGTGATGGGCTTTAGGGGAACGCTTATCGATTGGTCGCTGTCCTTCTTTTCCAAACGCCATCGGCTGATATTGGCCCTATTGTTATGTACCCCATTTACCTGTATTCCATGGGTAATATCCTGAAAATGTTCATTGATAAAACCCATCCGATAATCATATCGCCGGCCCTTTATGGGCTTGCCCAAGGCACAGAAACCAAAATATAAGGGTACCGATACCTTGGATTTATATTTGACCATCCCCCGACGGGTCTTGATAATGACCTCATTCTCCAAATTCTTGGCTTCCAAGAGCAGCGATATATCCGAAATGGGCTTTCCAAAGGACACCCCAAACCATTGGGGCCACGCTATATCCTGTTGTAGCACAAGGTCGGTGATATTGATACAATAACTTCCCTGTTTACCACCATTCTTTTCGATTGGAAATGCGGCTATGACATTATCCATAAGGGTAAGGTTCTTGGCAACGGGCAAAATCACCCCCGCAGTAGACTTGATGCTCTGGGATTTCAAGAGTATTTTATCCCTGAGCAGGGACCAGACCACCTGCATATGGCTGCGCCTTTTATCAGAGTGGCATACAAATAACATGGGCTTGTCCAGTATCATTTTGGGAACCTTTAAATAGAGTTGGTCCCCTTCCATAAAAGAGGTCAGAAAGCTTTCATCGTCAAGAAACCCGGCAGTTGGCACTAGCCCCTGCGCGACATATACTTGATTGTCTGCATGGGCAGACATATATAGTGCAAAAAATAAGAGTAGTATAAAATGTTTCATAAGCTTAAATTATTTGAAATTGAAAATCCAATACGCTAGACCCTACCAATCCATAGGGTCTAGCTGTATTTTTTAGCGGTATCAATACCCTGGGTTTTGAGGCAGTAGCTTGGGATTGGCCTCAAACTCCGTTTCGGGAATGGGAAGCAGCGTATGGGTCTCTTGCCAATTTGGTTTGATGGCGCCCAATATACTTCCAGCATTATCGGTTCGTTTTAGGTCGAACCAACGATGGCCCTGTTCCGTGAACAGTTCCACCCTACGCTCGCGAAGTATCGCCTCCAAAAGATCGTTTTCGGTATTAGCCGTGGTGTTTGGCAGGCCGGCCCGGTTCCTTATGACATCCAGATCGGTCCTTGCACCAAGTATATCCTCCATATGTACCCGGGCCTCTGCACGGATCAAAAACTGTTCGGCCAATCGAAACAGAATGGAATATTCCAAGGATTCTGTTTCATTAAGACCAGCCTTGTATTTATGGGCATAATACAGGGTTATCGTATTATCGGAATCCGACTGGCTTCCTACCCAATGGTCCAAACGCAGGTCTCCATTTTCAAAGACCCCCAATAAATCATCGGTCAGGGCATAGGTCTGACCAGGAATGGTCTGGATGATCATCTGTACGGCCTCCCGCGTATTCTTCGGAAAATCCGCATCCGCCCTGAGCTGCCATAGCGTCTCTTGGGAACCCTTGAGGAACACTCGATCTAAATCGGTCTCCAACTGGAAAGCATTGATAAGCACAGTGGCCAAGGATGCCGTTTTTTCCCAATTTTGGACATACAGGTACACCCTTGCCAATAGAGCCTTGGCCACAAAATCATCGGGCAATACCCGATCTGGGGAAATAGTGTCCACACCTTCCAACAGCGCAATGGACTCCTCAAGATCCGATATGATATTTTCATATACCTCTATCTGGGGCATCCGGGACACGATATTGTTCTCCCGGTAATCCGTTGTTTTGATATAGGGAACATCCCCGAAAAGGGACACCAACAAACTATGGATATACGCCCTGACAAACAGGGCCTGTCCCTTGAACACCTTTGTTTCATCAGGGGTCAGTACATCCGATGCCACTACTCCCTTGATTATGTCATTGGCTCCGTAAATAAGATGATAGGCCTGTTTCCACCAATCCAAGATAATCGTGTTATTGGATAATACGTTATGCTGGAACAATTGGGTATAATCGGCATTGAACCCATAATAATCCAGCTCATCACTATACATCCCCAATACGGGGGTCAGGCCATAGGTACCAGCTACCATGCCCTGTTCCCGCATATCATAATACAGATTTGCCAAAGCGGACTCCACAGTTGCGGAATCATTGAACACGGTTTCGGATATCAGTATGTTCTTAGGGGCTTCTACCTCCACAAAATCTGAGCACCCCATCAGTAGGAACATCACCACTAGAAGGATAGGGTAATGACCCAATGGATCACATCTTAAAAATGGGGCCGGAAAGGCCAGTTTTCGATTTTTATTGTTCTTTACTTTTTTCATCATTCTTTTATTCGGATTAAAAACTGATCTGGAGGCCCAAGGTGAGCTGTCTCAAAGGGGGCAAACGGGTATTGTTGGGCCGTTCGGGATCTGGTCCCGTATAATCGGTCAAGGTCCAAAGGTTCTGTCCCTGTAGATATACATTAACATCCAAACCATTATCAAATGTGGGCACCTTATAGTTAAGGGAAATGTTCCGCAACCGAATAAAGGAGGCATCCGAAACAGCGGCATTGCTCCTTTGTTGATACGATCCCAAGTCTTCGACCGTGGTAAATCCACTGGAAGCCCTTTGGATGGGGTTCTCATCCCCCGGTTGTTGCCATCGGTCAAACAGTTCCACCGGGACATTGCCCTTGAACCCCGGGGTGGCATCAAATCGAAGGGTATTATAGGCTTTCTGCTTTTTAAACTGAAAAAAGACATCCAAGGTCACATTCCCAAATGTTAGGGAATTGCCCAGACCACCATAAAATTTGGGTGCCAAATCCTCTACCCATTCCAGATCCCCTGAACTACTGATATTTCCGTCACCATCATAGTCCTCGAACTGATAGATCCCGGTCTGCGTATCCACACCAAGGGCATGGTACAGCTTGACGATGGTCAAGGGCTGTCCGATGATGTAACGGTTGGAAAAGGTGGACGATTCCAATCCATCAAAGGCCACCAGTTTGTTCTTAGGCACGGTAAGGTTGAAGTTGGTGCTCCATTTGAACCCCTTTGACCGCACATTGACCGAGCGTAGGTCCACCTCAAGGCCCGAGTTCTCCACAACTGCATCAAAATTTCCCCTAAGTTCGGGGAACCCAGTGGTTGCTGCCAAGGGTATCCCCACCAATTGATTGGAAGACCGGTTCCTGTACCATGAGGTATTGATCAGCAGTCGGTCCTTGAAAAAGCCCAGTTCCATGGCCGTTTCCAGTTTTCGGTTGGACTCCCAACCAAACTGCGGGTTAAAAATGCCCGTAGGCTCCAAGATCGTGGTGCCATCATATTCATCACCAGAAACCGTATAGGTGTCCAGAAACCGATAGTCCCCAATATTGTCACTGCCCGTGGTACCATAACTGCCACGCAATTTCCCAAAGCTCAAAAGGGAGCTTTCCCCAAAAATGGGTTCTTCGGAAAAAACCCATGCAAGTCCAACAGCCCCAAAATTCCCAAACTGCTTCCCCGGGCCAAACCGGGAGGACCCGTCCCTACGCCCGGTCAGGTTAAGGATGTACCTACCCGACAGGTTCAGGTTGATGCGCCCAAAGACCGCGCTGTATCTATATTCACTATCCACATCGGAAATGATTTCCAAGGTTTCTGCGGTAGCCAGATTGTGCACCAGCTCATTATTGGGAAAGCCCCTTCCCCGTATCACCAGCTGTTGTGTGGTCTCCTGTTGAAAGGTTGTTCCCACTAGCATATCGAGGGAAAAATTGTTCCATCGCTCCCTCCAGTTCAATTGGGGTTCCACGATCCACGACTCCCTTTGGGAGGCATTGGTGGTCAGGTTGGAATAGTTTTGGGGCGTGAGGCCCAAACTGGGATTTCTTGCCGAGCTTGGCATGGCCCTATGGGTATCCAATCGATAACTCGTAAAACCCATACTGGACTTCAGTTCCAAGTTCGGCCAGATGGCATAGGAAATCAACATATTGGATATTAGGGTATTGATCCTTGCCTCAAAGTTTTCCTCCAAAGCGGCCAGTGGATTGTCCCACGAATTGTTTTCCCAGTTCAAGTTCCCCTCATCGTCATATACTGCGGGAGCATTGGGCTCCAGGGAATAGGCCTTGAGGGTAAAGTCCGCTCCCGGCAATCGGTTGTCCTCATGGGTATAACTGGTGGAAAAGTTCATCCTGAACCTTTCATTTTCTGACCGATGGTTCACATTGCCATGGATGTTGGCCTTCCTATAATTGGCATCCCCGGGAAATACGGTAGTTTCCTTTTGATAGGCACCACTGACCAAAAACTGTGTGCCGACACTACCTCCCGAAACCGAGAGTTGGGCATTGTTCCGATAGGCCGTGCCTCCGATAAGCTCCTGCTGCCAATCCGTATAGCGATCATTGTCCCAAGACTTGATATCGGGCCAGAAAAAATCAAACACGGGATTCTCCAACAGGTCGGCAAGCCCGTCATTGGCGATTCCCTCCATGCGGATCTCCAAATACTGTTGGGTATCCATCAGGTCCAAAAAGTGGGACGCCCTGCCCAAGGAAGTGCTCAAATGGGCATCGAACCGGGTTTTGCCCGATTTTCCCTTTTTGGTGGTGATCAGCACTACTCCATTGGCCGCCCTGGAGCCATAGATGGCCGTGGCATCGGCATCCTTCAATACCTCAATGCTTTCAATATCATTGGGATTAATGGCATTGAGTGGGCTGATGCCCCCTCCAATGATCTCACTGGAGACCCTCGATGCCGCCAAGGATTGGGAACCAAAGGGAACCCCGTCCACAATAAACAAGGGGTCTGAAACACCATTGATAAAATTCCTGCCACGGACGGCTATTTCAAAACTTCCCCCGGGAACCCCGGTGTTCTGGACAATGTTCACCCCGGACAAATGCCCCTGCATGGCCGCCAAGGGATTCCCCACCGGTTGTTTTTCCATGACAGCGGCCTTTATAACAGCTATATTGCCTGTCCGTTCTTTTTCCGAAACCGTATAATATCCTGCATTTAGCACCACCTCATCCAATTGGGTCACGTCTTCCTCCAGTTGTACATGTATCTGTTTTTGACCGGAAACAACAACGGTTTGGGCCCTAAAGCCCAAGGCTGAAAAAATAAGGCTGTCATTGGGATTGGCCTGAATATGAAAAGAACCGTCCAAATCCGTAATGGTTCCCCGCTTCGATGATGCCACTTGTACGGTCACCCCCATTAGAGGTTCTCCCTCCTTGTTGGTAACAACACCCTTAACCGAGGATTGAAACGCTCCATTTCGGAGCATGACTTCAATCTTTATTCGAGTATCCGCCAAGACCATTTCGGTGAGCCAAGGTGAAAACAATACATAAAAAACTAGGTACAGGGATATCCTGTAGGTACAAATCGGTAATTTTTTCATAATTTTAAAAGGTTTGACTATTTTTTGAAATGGATTAGACCGCCCTCCATGTACTCGTCAAAGTGTGTGGAGGGTTTTGTGTGTTCCCTATGGCCAAAACGGCCATGGGCAAGGATCTGGGCAAAGGCCATCCTGTCCAAGGTGTAATGCTCCTTGGAAATGGGATTCCTTAAAAGTTAGTGGCTATTGTTTTGTGCATGGGCTGGTCGCCCAAAAATGGAGTCGTCAGTTATGGGACAAAGGGATATCGATTACCGGAAATAAATGAGCAAGTATCCCATAACTATAGCCTAGGGTTGATCAAATGGGGTTTTTGGGCTTTTTCTTAAAGAGGATATCGAACACCGAGGGCATTGCTCCAAAAATAGAGCAGGCGAGCGAAGCAACCCTTTTTAGAAAATAAAATCCAATGTTTCCCATAACCCTATTGGTTGGGCGACACCCCGAAAAAGACAAAAAGAAACCTAACGCTAAGAAAAAGTTGAGATGAACCGAAATCTAAAAAAGGCGCGGAACTCAACTTACCATAGTAGAGGTACTGGTATACCTTGCAGATGATAAGAGAGCCCACGCCCGGGTCGTGAGCAATCCGCTTATCCTCCCATCTGCATTAAATTACCAGTTTTCTACTATGAGATTCCAAGCGATAGCTTCAAATATTTTTAAACGAAGAATCGCAAATTATGTATTTCATTGGCAATATACCAAATTACCCTATTCGATACAAATATGTATCGAATAAACTTTGTGTTTTTCTCAAATTTTACTAAATGGGAAAAATTAGCACTGCAGACATAGAACTAATAAATATCCAAATAGGTAGCTTGCTAAGACTAGCCAGATTAAGAAAGGGGCTTTCTCAACTTGATTTAGCACTTCTGATAAACTCAAACCCAACAATGATTGGAAGAATAGAAAGATTCAAAGGTAAAACCAGTTGGGAAAAAATTCTCGTCATCTGTAAAGAACTAGATTTTAATTTTTGTGAACTTTTTGAACTACGAAGCAAAGAATCTCTTTTGTCAGTCGTTGAAGAAACTTTGCAGTATGAGGACAAACTTACCAAGGAAAAAATGAAGTTCTACGATTCCCTTAAAAGAGAAATTGAAGAAAAATTTAAGTTAGTCGGAAAAGGTCATTAATTATATTTTAGCCTTACCCATTGAATTAGCACCATTTCCTTACAACATTTTTACTAAATATTCTTACATTTATATCTTATTCTCCCCCAAAGTTTATTGAACAAGATATCTGCTATGCCGTTTGATTAACGCAAAAACTTTGGTATGGCCCACAAAGTTGGTGGTATATACACAAGAAAGTTAAGTATATAAACAAGTTAGAGCTAATTTGAAAACATTATGCAAAGATTTGATTATCGTGCTATTTATATTCATTGTGATGGTTCAATGATGTACGATTCTCAATCTAGTGGTGGAATTGGATATGTGATTAAATTTCCTGAATACTTGGAGCTTGAAGATGTTTCAGAACACGACGGATATAATAGACTATTCGTAACTATGCACAACAATGACACACATCCACGGCCAAATAGAATCCTTAAAAAGAATCCGGGAAACCTTGGACAAAAACGGGATTACTATATTCAATTCCGTTGGTGATATACGCAGATTCCTTAAAAACTATGATAATGAAAAAGAGGCACTGTTCTTTACCACCGAACGGGATTTTGACTTGGAGTTGGACACCCTTCAAGCAGAGGGGTTTCATCTTCAAAAGCACTATGACACCCTAAAAAGCCAAGCAGAAACAAAACTCAACGATAGGATAAACAACCTCAAAACCAAGTGCACAACCTTATCCGGCCCTGCCAAAAATGCCGTAATGGAACTGCTGCATTGGTACCAACTCCAATGCTTCCTTGCCATCAAATTCCTGTTGGTAAAAAGCTTCAATAAAATCATCAAGGTTAAAACCCATAAAACACAAAAGCACCTGAAATTGGCCCTAGAAAGAATCAACCATTTTGCAATTAACAGACAAGAAATCATCTCTGCTCGCTGCAGCCCAAAATTTAAGGAACTTGAACATGCAAAAACAACAGTCACTGCACTCGATAATTTGATTGCCGGGGCCATTGGTGAAAATCTGGTGGCCAAGGAACTGGAAAAGCTATCCGATGACTATGTATTGATCAATGATTTTTCACTCTCTTTCGAAAAACCCATTTACAACAAAAAGGAGAATGACCGGATCTTCAGTATCCAGATCGACCACCTTTTAGTCACCCATGCGGGTATCTTTATTATTGAAACCAAGAACTGGAGCAAGGCATCCGTCGCCAGAAATAACCTTAGGTCCCCAGTACAACAGATACAACGGGCTAATTTTGCCCTTTTTGTGCTCCTTAATGGCAACAAACAAGGAAACAGAGTATTGAAGCAACATCATTGGGGCCATAAGAAACTGACCATAAGAAGTATTGTGGCCATGATCCACCACAGGCCCAAGGAACAGTTCAACTATGTCGCTATCAAAACCCTTAGGGAACTCAATGGGTATATAGAACGTTTTGAACCGATATTCGATACATCGGAGGTTCGCAGTATTGCGGATTATCTGATGGGGATAAAAAACTAGGGAACAGGATTTCAGTTCCAGTCACCGTACATAGAAAGTATGCTATTGGACCGTGCGCTGCAATCCCAATCGTTTTGCACAAACCAACTTCGTAGAGCCCCTTACGTTTAATCCCGTTATATTTCTTTTTTTTATATGCAAATACGTATAGTTTGATATTTTTAAACATTATTATATCTAATTACATATAATTTTGTAATTTTAAACGTTTTTATATTCAAAAGCATATAATGAAACGATTGGATACGTTTGTCAAACAACGAAGAAAAGAGGTCAACCTCACCCAGGAAGAATTTTCCGAGCGTGCGGGAGTGGCCCTGACCGTGGTACGTAAAATAGAACAGGGAAAGACCAACCTGAACATGGACAAGGTCAATCTGGTCCTCCGCATGTTCGGTCATGAGCTTGCTCCCGTAAACCGTAAAGATTTGAATCATGAGGCAGGGTAAGGTATTTTATAAAGACCAATGGGCAGGGGTAATCACTGAAACCGATGATGGGGACTATGTATTCCAGTACAGACCGGAATATGTAAGGGAACACCCCACCGACTTCATCACCTTTACGATGCCCGTAAGTGAAACTCCGTATGTGGACAATCGCCTCTTTCCCTTTTTTGAAGGCTTGATTCCAGAAGGTTGGTTATTGGACATTGCTTCCAAAAACTGGAAGATCAACCCCAACGACCGTATGGGCCTTTTGTTGGCCTGTTGCCAAAACTGTATCGGGGCCGTAAGTGTTCAACCTATAACCGAAACCGATGGCACATAGATGTCTTTACTGTTATAAAGCCGTGGAGGCAGGAACCGATTTCCATCAAAAATGTTCCCAGGAATTCTTTGGCACCCCTGCTCCCCCGCATATTCCATATACCTTGGACCAAATGGATGAATTGGCCAAGAATGTGGTGGAACGCAGTATTGCCGTACCCGGTGTACAACCCAAATTGTCCCTTTCCCTGATCCGACGAACCAAAGCGGAATCGGACAATAGATTGACCGTGGTAGGTGCCTTGGGGGGACAGTTTATTTTCAAGCCCCCTTCGGAAAAGTATCCGGAAATGCCGGAAAACGAACATCTTACCATGTGTATGGCCGAGCAGTTCGGCATCCGTGTGGTCCCCAGTTCCTTGATCCGTTTGGCATCGGGGGAGCTCTCCTATATCACCAAACGTATTGACCGGACCGAGGATGGGCAAAAAATCCATATGATTGATATGTTCCAGATTACCGAGGCCTTTGACAAGTACAAGAGTTCCATGGAGAAAGTGGGCAAGGCACTGGATACCTATTCGAGCAATACCCTCTTGGACAAGGTGCTCTATTTTGAACTGGCGCTCTTCTGTTTTTTGACAGGAAACAATGACATGCACCTCAAAAACTTTTCCATGACCGAAAGTCCCTCGGGATGGGTCTTGGCCAAGGCTTATGACCTATTGAACGTAACCATTGTCCTGCCAGAGGACACCGAAGAACTGGCCCTCACCATCTGTGGTAAAAAAAAGAAGCTCAAGCGCAGTGATTTTGAACAATTGGGCCAAGATCTGGGACTCACCCAGAAACAGATCGAGGGTACATTTGACCGGATGGCCAAAAATAGGGATACGGCAATGTCTTTGGTGGAAGATTCCTTTCTTTCCAAAAAAATGAAGGCCGCATACGTGGCCGTATTGGAGAAGCGTTATGCACAACTGGAACTATAGGTCCAAAGCTTCCCTATTGAAATATCGACTTGATTTCCCCATGCACCTTTAGGTAATGCTGCTCCAAATCCTTTTCCGTAACCTTTAAAGGTTTGGGCAATTCCCTACTAATCTTCGGTTTTGGAAACCGTACCTTCCGATCCTTCCCGTCCGCAAAGACCACGAACTCTCCCTGCTTCAACCGAAAGAACACCTCGGCCCTCCGCTTGGAGACTTCCTTTTCCCCTTCGGTGATCCGTCGTTCCAGACTCAGCCCTGAACTTTTGCTCACGCTCCGTGTGGGGCGTTTAACAATCTCAAAAAAACGTTCATAGTATTTGGCGGTATCGGGATTGTTCACCTTACCGAAAAACTGATAGGACAGATTGGATAGAATCGCCTTACTGGCCTTTTCGCCGTACATCATATCGTTCTGAATCTTGTCCTGCAGCACATAAAGGCTAACAATATCATAGCTCCTCAAAGTAGCCGGTATCCGGTGCATGTTCAGTAGCCTAAGCGTCGAAGCCTCTTCCAACAACATAAATGAGGGCTTCCGGTGTCTCTGGGACATTTGTTTGGAAATGGTATGGATAATGGTGGCGATCACTGGTGAGAGCGAGGCGTCCTTTTGCGGATTGTTCACCAGGGCAATGACAGCAGGGTTCTCGGGGTTATTGATATCCAAGGGAATCTCATCCGCGGACAGTACCGTGAATATCTTCCGGGTACTGATCTTTTTGATGGCATTGGCCAAGGTGCTCAGTACCCCTGCAGTCTGCCGCTCCGACCCCACCCCGCTGATAAAGGCATCGGCCATGGCCCGAGAGGTAATGTTGCCCCGTAGGAACTTGATCAGGCTCTTGATGCCCAACTGCTGGTAAAGGGCCATCAGGTGGGGCAAGGTACAATAATCGGGATAGTCCTTTTTCAATCGCCAAATCAACCCACTGATCAGCCCTTCCGCGGCATCCTTAAAAAAGCGGGAGGTGCTGTTCTCGTCGGAATCCCTAAGCTCCATAAGGTTTTCCAAAAGGACCCGGGAGACCTCGTGCACACTTTCCTCATCGGGCAGGTACCTTGGGGCTATGGGGTTCACCCGGTTATAAATAGGGTCAAAGGATACGATATGGAAAGGCACTTTTGTATCTTCCCACAACGGACAGGCCATTTCCGTTATCTCAAAATCCTTGTAATCATGGATGATTCCGGAAAAGTCCTCCTTTTGAAAATGCGTCAAAAACCCATAGATAACACTTTCAGTCTTCCCGCTCCCCGCAGAGGCGATCACAGAAACTCCCCGACGGATGTTCCCAAGAACCAAGGGACGGCCACGGACTTTCAATTTCACTTGAAAGACCTTGGATTCTTTTTGGGATTCATCACCACTTCCCACCAAACCAAAAATAACGGTATGTATGAACAAAAGAGGTGCCCATAACAGCATCAGACCCTTCAACAAACCTTCCATACCCCATAACGCCCAATTGATTGTGGCCAATAGCACTAAAATGAGTGGTACCACAGCACCTCCATACTTCACAAATCTAATCGCAGCATAGGAAATCCCGCTCCCAAAAGACAGCGCCACCATAATTTGTATCCATCCAATATCTTCCATACCTCAGTTTTAAATCCCTATCGTTCCTGATTCCATGGCCTTTCCGATACCTCTTTTTAATTGCATCAGGGCTTTATAGGCCAACTGTACCTTATTGCCAGGGATGGTGGGTACACGTACCCCTGCCTTGAAGAGCAATTGGCGCGCCACCTGCTTCTCACTGGTCGGAAGGCCCAACAACAGGGCAAAAAAGCGTTTGGGATCTTTGTCCAAGAGGTTACGGGCATGATAGGTCTCCACAAAGTTCCTGCGGTATCCAAAATGCTTGTCAAAGGTCTTTTCGGCGGCCCGAAAGAATTGATCCCGATCAAATCCCTGCTTTTCCCTTTTCCCATTGAGGATGGTCTCAGAGGTCTTGAACTTGGATCCCGGGGAAAGGCTATGGGCATTGGTCACATCCTTACGGCTGACAATAATATGTATATGGCTCTGGTGGCCTTCCTTTGCCATTCCGGGTACGATACGTTTTCCGTTTTGTTGGTGGGGCGCATCTCTTTCCAATACCTGTACCTTGTCCTGAAGCCGTTTGATATTTCCTTGCCCTTCCACACGCTCCATATCCCTGATCTGGTGTTTGAGTTCCAAAATTTGGGTGGCAAAGGGCTGGTTCTCTCGCACCTCACGGTCCCGTTCGGAAAAAGTCCGTTCCCGCTCCAACTTGGCGAAATACAATATATCCTTGACGGTCACCTCCCTGTCCCGATAAAAGGATGCTGCATAGGCTTTCATGAGTTTCCGGGCATAGTGTTTCAATTTCTCCGGATTGTCTCCGATATGTTTGAGTTCCCTTTGCGAGGGACTGATAACCAAGGAATAGAACTTGGGGTCCCGTTTCCCAAGCTTAGCAGTGTTGGCATCGATCTCGGCTATGACCCTTTCGGCATCAATATTGTTTTCCTCTTGATTGAAGTACAGCTCTTGCCCATCCATGGATTTGCCTTCATTTTCCTTTTCCAGGTAGTTGACAAAG
Organism: Flagellimonas maritima; assembly: GCF_003269425.1. Lineage (NCBI taxonomy): Bacteria > Pseudomonadati > Bacteroidota > Flavobacteriia > Flavobacteriales > Flavobacteriaceae > Flagellimonas > Flagellimonas maritima. The sequence goes on from NZ_CP030104.1 coordinate 697,422, forward strand.
TCCTGGACACTTCCCCGAAAATTGTCCCCCAATTGTTGTCGTGTTATAGCGATGTACATACCTATAGGTTTTTGAGTTTTGTACGGTATTTTTCAATGGCCCCAGAGTTTAGGTCCAACTTGAGGTGGTCTTTTCCAAATCGGTTCTTCACAACGGACACTTGGTTCAGGACATATGTAAAATCCTTCTTCAAGGCTTCCATTTGCTCTTCCAATCGGTCATACCGGATCTTGGGGACGGTAATTTCCATGTCCCATGGTTCGTGTTCCTCGGGTTGTTTGGTCTCCGTCAACTGTTGCTCGATAAAATCAAAGTCCCCTTCCCATTCCTCCCCTTCGGACTCCAGTTCCTGTTCAAATAGGGCCTGTATCATGCTGACCGTGGGCAATGTCTGCTCCTTTTCGATACTCCGCATGATGGCGACCATGGCGTTGAAACGGCGTTTAATCAAATGTTTAAGGCTGGCAATGGTCTCGTGCATCCGCTCATCTGGTGAAATCCCATTATGTTCAAAGAACTCCACCATAGCAAGCATCGTCATGGACAGTGACTTTCCCTGACGTTTTGAAAAGCTTTTGAACTTCTTGAGCACTGAGCTTTTGATACCCACTGTCCGAAATCGTTCCTTTTCGTATCCCTTATCCATTTTTAGCTTAAAAATTCCTTGGTTTTACTAGGTTGAGAGCACTTTTATGCTAAAAACCTCTTGCCATCATTTTCAACAATACCCCAAACCATCAATAAACAGAGGCCTTACGGAGTAATCATGATCGGTAGCGCTGCGCGAGCACGCTACCCTCTTGCTTCTCCTTTTTGCCCCGCAGGACCAAAAAGCAGCGCACAACCTGGTTTGAAAACCAGTTGCATCGGTTCTAAAAATCTTTTGTTTGTACGGGCTTTGGGAAAGTCAAATCGGTCCACCGTTGGGATTAAAATCCAATGCCGTACATGTGTCATAGTACCACCACATAAATGTAGCGACTAACCCACTAAGACAAAAACACATAGTAAGCACATTTGGTAGGGTTTTGCATCAAATATTATGTGAACATCATTTTGGGAAATCCAAAACGTCAGCTATTGACCGAATGACCAAAAAAAAGACCCTCTTTTGAGAGCCTTTTCTACGACCATTCCTACTGGAAGTCTTCGGGCATTGTTTGCTCCTTGGTGTATTCAAATCGGAAGACCCCAAGGTTGATGACCAACAAAAAGACCTTTTCTGCATTGCTCTCCTTTTTGGTTTGATGTCCCTGCCGTTTTCTGGCCGGGATTTCCAGCACTTTTCTTATACGGGTTTGCATGATTTCTGATTTCTAGTTTCTATTTTATGATTTCATCCAAAACGGGCAGCTTATAAAATCCCATTGTCCGCAAAACTGTAATACTGTCCATCGGGAGCCAAGATGATATGATCCAGTATCTTGACATCGAAGAGCTGCGCCCCTTGTTGGATTCTTCGGGTAAGCTGACGGTCTGCCTCGCTGGCCTTCATTTCTCCAGAAGGATGGTTATGGCCCAGTATAATCCCTACGGACAAGGTTTTCAATACAATGGCAAAGAGGATTCGCATATCAACCAAAGTGGCGGATATTCCTCCAATGGACAAGGGATATATTCCTTTGACCTTGTTGGACTGGTTGAGCAACAAGATCTTGAAGGTTTCATGTACTCCTATGGTATTGCTGTCCCAGTTCTTAAAAAGCAGTTGGGCCACTTCATTGGAATTGGAAAGGGAGGGCGATTGCAAGGTGCCGAGCTTCTCTCGGTAACTGATCTGTATTTCATTTACGGTGTGTTCCATGATTTATTTTTTTGGTGTGAACAGAAAAGAAGGCACTATATAGGTAATGTAGCACCCTCTTTTTTGGATTATTCACTACCGCCCAATAATAAAATCTCACTCACCACCACTTCGGTCACATAGCGTTTGTTCCCTTCCTTATCCTCATAGGAACGGGAGGTGAGTTTCCCTTCCACGGCAATCTCCTTGCCCTTGGTCACAAATCCCTCGATGATGTCAGCCACCTTCCCCCACCCAATAACGGTATGCCATTGGGTATTGGTGACACGCTCCCCCTCATTGTTCTTGTAATGTTCGTTGGTAGCCATGGTCAAACGTGCCACCCGCTTCCCGTTTTCTAGATTGGTAATTACTGGGTCTTGACCCACATTGCCGATCAACTGTACTTTGTTTCTTAATGTACTCATGATAAAAAGATTTAAATGATTAAGATTTCCCCTTTATTTTTTTGTTCCATTGAACTAAAATTTTAAGGGGTGTTTGTTTGATTTCTTTCGTGCACCGCACAATGGATAAAGTGGGTTTTGTCAAGACTTTTAGAACAAAATCAGGAGTGTCTGCGACGTAGTAAAACCTGCCTGCAGGCAGGTAGGTTTTCAAGGAAGTAGAAACCTTATTTTTTTATAAAACTTGCAGGGTCTTGACAAGTTCCATAATGTGATTAGCAATTCCTCCACACCGTCACACAAGGGAGCGTACGGAAAGTTAAGCGAGTGCAGGGGGACTGTGCTGATTGGAATTGCTTATTGCATGCCTGTTTTTCGATGCCCCGAAAAACAAACAAGGGCTTTATCCATTATAAACCCCTTAAAATGACCAAGTCAAAGCCTTGGTTTTTAAGAAGTATCGAGCAAAGGTTAAGAAGGTTTTGCCGATGGTTCTGTTAAAAAACCAAGGATTTGGCTTTCCGATTAGAAAGCGGACTCAATTCACAATTTTGCTCAGGAATGAAGTATTCCTTCCCAGTGCAGCCGGAAGGGCTAACGGAATGGAAAGCTGAAATTGGGAATTGTGTCCAAGACCTGTTACGGAGAGGCTCTTTATCCGAAATGCAATGGAGTGGTAAAGTGCTGAACGGGATTTAGATACTATGGCAGAATTATATGCAAAGAGACAAAATATATGTTATTGAATATAATAGAAAGTGACCTATTCGGTGAGTATGAAACTTCTAAGACATTCAAACCCCAATAAACTAAGCTGTTTAAAATTTAGGTTCTGGTCTTTATACACAATAAGTCAGAGCTATACTTTTTATTGAGGAATTCTAAGATTGTCTCTTACATATATCTTCGCAAGGGAAGCGACAATCCTGCAGAGTTCATCCCTTATTGGAAGCCTCCTTTTGGTGAAGATTAGTATGTATTTTTCTAGCTCTTTTTGGCTCGAATAATAAATAGAATACAAATGCGGAAGGTGAGATGAAGATTACTGCCAAAATCCAATCCTCTTTTCAGTATAATCTCTTTTGTTTGACAAAAGCATAAATGTTATCGGTCAAATCAAGCTTATGATTCCACAGAATCCATATAGAGCTTTACTGTCCACTTATGTGCTTCGCTTAATCATACTTAAAAATTTCAAATATTTACTACCAATCTATTGATTCCCCATCCTTAAAAAAGCCCCCGGATGGTCCATCTTCAGGAAGGGTAGCCGCCCAAATAATTCCTTTCGCGCTTTCTTCGACAGGTCTCGCTCCCCATTTTTCCGTCCCTGGATATGTTGCCGTAAAACCTGGGTCAACGGAATTTATTTTGATGCTACCGTCTTTGAACTGACTTGCCAGTTTTACTGTTAAACCATTTAAGGCAAGTTTAGTAATACCATAAACAGGGACTTTGCTGAAATGATGGGCAAGACCAAAAACTGCGTCTCCGAACGAACCTGCACCACTCGAGACATTTACAATCCTCGGTCGGTCACTTTCTTTAAGCAAGGGATGGAAAGCCTGTATCATTCTCCAAGCACCCAAGAGGTTTGTATCAAGGGCATCTTTTATAAATTCTATATTCGACGTTAGTGGATTTCCACCTTGGTCAAAGAATGAGCCTGCGTTATTTATTAATACATCTATCTTACCGAATTTTTCTTGAAGTTCGTTATAAAGTTTTCTGATAGAGTGATCATTTGTAATGTCCAATTCCTTGGCCGTTACACCAATCTTGTCTGCAAGCACCGATACCTTTGCGAGGTCTCGCGCCGTGGCTATAACTTTGTACCCAGCTTCTTTTAGTTGTTTTGCTGTCTCATATCCAAGGCCTAGCTCCCTGCTTACTCCTGTAATCAGAACGATCTTGTCCATTTTAAAATTTCTTATTTGATTGAAGATGACTTTCTCGGCAAACCATAAGCAATCGCTATTTAATCAGCACCTCATTTACTTTCTTGACCAAAAAAAGAAAATAATATCCATATAATACTATAAACCTTCATGGACAGCAGTGCGCGTTCCAAATTTTATGAAACATGACGGTCAAACGAAATTACTCCTTTACTAATTTATAAGAAAAAGTAGTTCCCAAAACATTTACATTCACAAAATGAATACCTGATTTCAGTTTACTTACATCAATTGGTTTTTCGTTGTTCTCCAAATTTTTATCCTGATATACCATAACCCCAGTAATATCATAAATAGTCATTGAAAATTTGTTAGTGCTTGTTGTAGATGGGAATTTGACCGAGAGCGTATTTTCAAAAACTGTAGGATATATAGTTGGCCTTACTAATAATGGTGCCTCGTTTTCTTCCACAGTGGATGCTGTCACTTGGGATACGGAAGATCCAGTATCACATTCATCATAGATTACATAATCTATGGAAATCAGTGAAAAATCAGAATTATTGCCAAAACTTACCTGTCCGCCATCATTTATATAATTTGTAGCTTTCAGAACAAGTTTGGCAATCGCAGAATTTTCATTTGTTTCGAAACGATAAGTGCTATTTCCTTCATCAATTCCAGAAAAAGGCGAAATATTCCCAAAGCCGATGATATTGCCTGCCGCATCCAGCAATTCCCAGGTACCGGCTTCATCGGCATCCCCGATTTCATTTGTTTCCAAATTTCCCAAAGTAAAAGAAAGTTCACCGACAGGGCGACTGAATTCAACTTCTATACGTTCTGAACTGTCACTGTTTGCATCGTAATCCAATTGCTTATCAAACCTCCCGTTCCTTACACCGATTCTTCCATTGTCGAGGTTCAGCTCTCCCGGCCCACCATTTATTGTAATGGCCGATATATCCGTACAATCCCCCCATTGTATAGGGCCGGTCCCAAGAGATATGTTCAAATCATTGCCGGATAGACTTTCGCTTCCAAGGGATATTCCTTCCGTTACCTGAAATGCTACCGTTGCAAAAGCTGTATTTCCATTACCGTCATTTATGGAATAGCCGAAGAGAGCTCCTACTCCTTCACTTATACCTGTAAATTCAACAGAATTCCCCACAATCCTAGGAAAACCCCCTCTAATAGTTTCTATGGCCTCTATGGTAAGTACATCGCCATCAGGATCGGAATCGTTTGCAAGTAGCTCTGAGAATGGTACTGTAACGGTCTGGCCTACGGAAACCGTAAAATCCGGGTTGCCAAAAAAAGCTCCATCATCAACAGCTACGGGCGCACTGTTCTCCTGAGTTGCATTACATTCAAATTCTGACGGTTCTATGAGCTGCCACAATTGATTGTCCTGATTGTTCGAATCCTGAACCGTAACGTTGGTATTGTTTAAAGTAATAAATCTGTTGTTATATCTACCTTTAATTTTAAAATATCCATCGCCCACATTTATAATTTCCCATTGTTGCCAGTTCTTATTGTTTGATGAATATATAGTAACATCATCCCCATTTTCCGGATTACGGGCCCAGGCTTCCATAGCCTTATTAGCAAAATCGTTCATTATTTTATGGTACCCGTTACCACGATCACTGATTGTCCACACGGTACCCTGATTAGAACAAACTTCTGCCAAGACACTTGTTCTATTGTCCGCATCGTCCACTTGAAGGACAACTCCTGGATTTGCTTTGGAGACTATAACAGCGTCTTGGTTTATAGAAACCTCTTCCAGACCATTGTTATCGACTTTTGTGTAGGTTATCGCACTTACGTTGAAATCAGAATTGTTCTCGGTGTTACCACTATCATTTGTTTTTTGATCTCTGTATGAGTTTACATATTTTAAACAGACAAGCTCATTATCCCCGCCCCACTGCGTAGCTTCGAGAACTATTTTCTTTATAGGCTGGTCGTTCGAACTCTTGATTTCAAAATTAAAACCACCTGCGGAACCAGGTATTTTTCCTCCGATAGAATTATCAGGTACCAACAAGTCCGAACCAATTATCTCATTGTTACCGTTATAAGCGGTATACATACCGGATTCATCTATTTTGGTGCGACCTTCACGATCTCTACAATTATTGTTGGGGCTGCGCAAGTACCCCTCGTTGGGATCCAATTGCCCCACTTGCAATATTACGTCCGTAACAGGTTCTCTAAATTCGATAATTAATTTTTCGCTTGCATTTACTTCTTGGTCTTGATAGACTCTATAGTAATCAATTTGTAACCATCTACCCCCCGCAACCCCAAAGCCGTCATCTTCAAATTGTGTTTCAAAGGCCAACTTCCCCGGTGTTCCGTCGATTTTCAAGGCATTCATGGTGATGTCAGGACCCCAGGCCTGGTTACCTGAACCATCACCTTTGATATAACTGGAATTGGCATCCAATCTTAAGACCTGTTGCGCCGAAAGAAAACTTATGGGCAGAAATAAAATAAAAATAATCGATAGTGTAAAATTCTTCATATAATAGGATTTAGAGGTTTATACGGATTCCATAACATAGCACTTGCAACGGAACCATACATAAAGTTGCTTCCTATTATGATTTGTCCGTTAAAATGCTCGTAAAATTCGATAAACGGTTCTGTGAAACTGCTATTTTGAAAAAAACAGCGCAATTTTGAATAATTGATAATCCAAATTTTCCTAGATGGGAATCAACCAAAAGTATCTCTATAGTTTGCGGCGGTCCGCTGCTCGAGTTTGAGAAAGGCCGTACTGAAACTTGAATGATTTAAGAACCCGACAGATACGGCAATTTCCGAGATTGGCATGTCCGTATTGCGCAATAGTTGTTTGCTCTTTTCTATTCTGCATTTTAAAATATATTGATAGGGTGTATCCCCCAGGTACTTTTTGAAATTTCTTATGAACTGGTGCTTGCTCCAACTGGACATTTTATAAAGCTCGTTCACCGTCAACTGCGAATTGAGGTTGGATCGTATGTATTTTGCTACATTTTCCAAATCTATCGGAATCTTGCGTGGAGTTTCCAACTGGTTCATTTTTTGGATTGAAACGGCATCCCTCCTTGCAAAAGTTATTTCAACGGTCATGATGATATCAACTGGCCTAAAAGGTTTTACCACGTATCCCGAAGGTAATGTTGTATTGACTGCATCTATTGTCAATCTATCTGTATATGAAGTGATGTAAATAAAGGGAATATTTGTGTTCAAGGTCAAATACCGTCCTATTGCTATCCCATCTTTTCTTCCTTTGAGTCCTATATCAATTAATACCAGGTCTGGAGCGTACACCGAAATCTTTTCCATGGCATCGCCCGTTGTAGTGCAGATCCCTGCAATGTTCCAGTTTTGTGTTGTCAAGATGCGTTCAAGGTCCCTGGCAATGATAAGTTCGTCCTCTACGATCAAAATATTTTTGCTATCCATTTTCGCGATTACGAATCTGCATGGTTATCAAGTACCGTGTGCCCGTTTTATTGGATTCGGATTTAATAGTACCCTTTAACTGTTCTATGAGAATATTGACAAGGTCAAGCCCAAAAGACTCGGCTCTGGGGGTATCGGAAAAACCTTTTCCGTTGTCCTCGAACTTTAGATAAAGCACTGTACCCTTTTTGTATGCATGAATCTGGAGGTGTCCTCGTGAGTCTTCGGTAAATGCATGTTTAAAAGCGTTATGAACAAGTTCATTGGCTATAATGCCCAATGTAATTGCGGTATCGATGTCCAAAGAAAGATTCTGGCAATCCATATCATAGGTAATGTTGCTATCCTTGGAGTAGAAGGAATCATAAATGGCCTGAACAAGATTTTTTAAATATATACCAAAGTCTATGGTACGGAAATCATCATTGTCGTAGAGGGTCTGATGTACCAATGCCATCGCCTGTATCCTATTGCCGCTGTACTCCAGGAAATCTTGGATTTCTGTATTCTTCGAAGAGCCTCCCTGAAGGTTTAGCATGCTCGTGACCAGTTGTAGGTTATTCTTTACCCTATGGTGTACTTCCCTGATCAGGATTTCCCGTTCCGCTAGGGCATCTTTAAGTTGCGAGCTTTTTTCGGTAAGCTCCATATTACTGGATTCAATTTGTTCGTTCTTCTCGGCCAATCGTGCCGTAAGCTTCGATTTGGTTTTTAAACGGAGATATATGCTCATGGCACCTGCAATCACGCAAACTAATATGGCCAATAATGTATAGTTGCGATACTTACTTCTGGTTTTGGCCAGTTCATTGGCCCTGTTCAGAAGATTGAGCTCTTTGATACGACTTTCTTTTTCACGGACTTCAAATTTGGTACGTAATTCCTCTAAAGTAGCTTGATCGCTGATATTGTCCAACGAATCTTTCAATGCGGAAGATGCCATAAAGCTTTTAAGGGCTTGCTTATAGTTTCCCCTTGCTGAATCGATTTTTGCCGTTAGTCGAAGAATTTTAGGTATTTGTGTATATACTTTAAATGTACGGGCCGTTGCATGGGCTTTGACCAGAAATGTTTCAGCGATGCTATAATCACGTGAAAGAATATAGCTTTCCGCTATATTTATGGCCGATGTTACATAACCTTCCCTATCATTTAGCTTGTCTCTCATTTCCAAACTCTTGTAATAGTTCTCAATGGCCAATTTCTGAAAGCCACTTTTACCATAAGCGTATCCAAGATTGTTATATATCATGGCGAGCTGCCTGTTTGCGTTCAACTCTTGTGCCAGGGGAATAATATCCATCAATAATGTTATGCCCTTAAGATATTCCCCTAAATCCGTATACGTTGAAGCTACATTTAGGCTACTGCCCACTATTTTGCGGGGATAATTGTATTTTGTGTTAAGTTCCAATCCCGCTTTATAATATTCGAGAGCTTCATTGAATCGTCCTTCAGAATTGTAGTTATTCCCAATATTGTCATAGGCGGTCGCCGTATAACGATAGGCTCCATGCCTTTTATATATGTCAAGTGCCGCCAAGTGTTGCTCTAAACTCTTTGCCAAATTATTCCTGTTGCTTAAATATAGTCCCTTCAATTGATAGAAATGGGCAACTTGAAGCTCATCTCCGGCATTGTCAATCAATTTTTCAGCGTCTTTAATGGCGATGGCAATCGAATCCATTTCGTGCTTTCTAAAGAAGATGGCAATTCTGGTGTACTCGCACCTAAACATAAGTGCACTATCCCTCGCTTTCTTGGCCAATCTGAGCGCTTCCCTGTTATGTTTGTCGGCCTTATCCAAAATTATACGCTCGGTATAATACCTTTGGAGTTCTAAATTTGCCTCTGCTTTCTGTAAAAAATCTTCAGGTTCAGCAAGCTCAAATAAAATTTCTGCGTAGTACAGGACTGAATCGCTTTGCATCACATTATACCCTTCTATCAATTCAAGAAGTGTCCGTACCTTTATCGCTTGCCCATTGCCATCATTCTGATAGGACAATATGCTATCCACTTTATGTCTTGCATCGTCAAAAGATTGGGCACTGCAAACAGACGTTATCAATATGCATAGGAATACTGTACAATTTTTCATGGGGCCAATTGTAAAAGGCATGAATATAGAAAATAATCTTATGAAATAGATTGATACACGAGCCTATGAACTAACTTCTGATAGTATATCTTGTTACAGTCAGAGGTCATAGCTATATCTGTGTATCTCCTTCGGAAAAACAAACTATCAATGATTCAACATTTCAAAATAATCATCCTGGGTCTATTGAAAATAAAATAGTTGGAATGGAGTACCTTTACGTAAACCCATCGGAGCATTCAAGTAGTTTTAGCTTACTTTAGTATAATGTTACATAATTCATTCTGCATTGATTTTGAAGGTATTTCTTGATTTCCTATACACTGGCGTATCACCCAAAGTATCCGGGTAATCGCCCTTGATACAAAAAATGCCGCCTCAAAATATCCGTTCGGCCTTTGTATTCATACGAAATATTTTACTCGCTCGGCATGGTACTCTTGACCACATGGATGATCTTCTTCAGGGCAATCACCAAAAAACTCCGATTAAAAAAATACGCAAACCCCTTCAAGTCCGATTTCCAAAAATTTATTTCCTATGGATATTCTATTGTATTCAAATCTCACCAAGGTCTCTGGGACTCAATTCCATATTGTTCCAGATGCGGTCCTTCGGGAAGTTCCTATGCAAATGATGCACGGGTTCAATATGACCGATGACTGGCTCGATTGCCGTCCTGCCCCTGAAGAGCATCCATGCCTTGCGTTTGTGATATTGCGTTTTATACTTGACATCAGTATCGGCAATCGTGACTTGAATCTCTCCCACCTGTTTTCTGGGTTATAAACTCTTATCTGCGACCGCCTATTACCACTTTTACCAAATGCCATAGCGCGCGCTAGCTGGCTCTTTCAGCTTTTCTCTAATCTGGAAAAGAATCGGCATGCCAGGCTGTCCAACCCTGAAGTAGAGAGGTGCAAACTCTGACTTAAAATAACTTCAATCAATCTCTTGGGCCAATAGCGCAAGCCCTGGTGTATGTCAATAAAATATTTTGGAAGGGGGCAGAACAGATTTCTTTAGTTTTGTGGCCCAGTCTTTCCCAATAAATCCCGTAAAGTTTTGACCTTAATCTACCTATAAATTTGCAATGTCGTATAACCGTAAAGAGGCTTTAATTAAAAGTAGTTTGCTAATAATCAAACTAATTTTGAGCTCATAAAAATGACTAAATAGCATCCAAAGTCTTAATGTTGAATAATAATAATATTTTTAAAGAAAAAGGGGGAGTTTAAATCAGTTTAATTTCAAAATATAATTATAATGAAAAACAAATTATGTTGCATATTCGTTTTGCAATTACTAGTCTTATCATTTTGTAGTTGTGAAAAAGCCCAAACTAAAAATGTAGAGAGCAAGCCAAACATCATTTTCATTTTAGCTGATGATTTAGGGTATGGCGATGTATCAAGTTACAATGAAGATTCCAAAATACAAACTGCCCATATCGATAAACTTGCCTCTGAAGGTGTTCTTTTCACAGACGCGCACACCAGTAGTGCTGTATGTACCCCAACGCGTTATGGTATTTTGACTGGTCGTTATAATTGGCGTTCTACTTTGAAAAAACATGTTTTAAAAGGTTATAGCGAAGCTTTAATTGCATCGGATAGAACGACTATTGCAGGCTTTTTAAAAACAAACGGTTATGCAACAGCAGGTATTGGTAAATGGCATTTGGGATGGGATTGGGCAGATATCGAAAAAGGAAAGGATTCTGTTGATTTTTCTAAAAAAATAAAAAATGGACCTACTACCAATGGCTTTGATTATTGGTATGGATTTAATGGCTCGTTGGACATGCCACCATATGTATGGGTAGAAAATAATCAACCCACAATGGTGCCAACTGAGTTTACTATAGGTGCTGGCAGGCAGGCTATGTGGCGTAAGGGACTAACTTCCGATGATTTTGTACATGAACAAATATTACCGGATATTACTAAAAGGAGCGTTGATTTTATAAATAAAAATGCCCATGGCGATCAACCCTTTTTTCTATATATGCCCTTACCGGCTCCCCATACGCCTATTTTGCCAACAGATCAATTTAAAGGCAAAAGCGGATTAGAAAATCCCTATGGTGATTTTGTATTGATGGTAGACTGGGTGGTGGGCGAAATAATGGGTGCATTGGAGAAGCAAGGTATTGCCGATAATACCATAGTAGTCTTTACAAGTGATAACGGCTGTTCCCCTCGAGCGAACTTTAGCCAATTGGCAACAAAGAATCATGACCCCAGTGATGAGTTTCGGGGGCATAAAGCCGATATATTTGAAGGAGGGCACAGAGTGCCATTTATAGTTCGATGGCCTTCTAAGATTCAATCGGGAAAATCCAATCAGTTGGTTTGTACTACGGACTTTTTTGCTACTACCGTAGATATTCTTAAGTCGTCGTTAAGTGACGATACTGCCGAGGATAGTTACAGTTTCTTATCATCACTCGGTGCTGAATCTAGCTTTCCAAAAAGGGAAAGTATCGTTCATCACTCCATCAACGGTTCTTTTGCGTACCGAAAGGGAGACTATAAAGCCATTTTTTGCCCAGGTTCAGGCGGGTGGAGTTTTCCCAGACCTAATGATAAAGCTATTGACAGCTTACCTAAATTTCAATTATATAATTTAAATAATGATATCGGTGAAGAACACAATTTATTGAACGAACAACCTGAACTATTTGAACAATATCGAAAAGAACTTTCAGCAATAGTATCCAATGGAAGAAGTACGGAAGGAGAAATTCAGAAAAATGATGGCCCTGAAACATGGCCTCAATTAAGCTGGATGATAGACCAAAAATAAAGATGCCAAAATCTAGAAAATCAACTTAAAATTATACAAACTAGAACCTTCAATCTAAAGAAACGCAAAAAACCACTTATATTTTGGCAACATAAAATCAGGAATTCTTAAGCTCTCTTAAATTCTAACTTTCGAGGTACTTGTAATCTAAATTATAATATTATCTTCATTTAAAATCGAAAACAATAACAAGCGAAATTTGAAGCAGTTTAAAAATTCACTAAATGAAATTTTTATTACGTTTATTATTAATTTTTATTATCGTTGGATGTGGTGATAGAATAAAAAAAAGTACAAGTCCTAATAAGAAGACAAATCGCTCCTTTATGGATTTATTGTTGCCCGCTCCAAAAGACGGTGGGTTTCAAATGGATGGGTATTGGGTTTGGGGAATGTCCGTAATTAAGGGTAATGATGGTAAATACCACGGATATGCATCAGCCTGGAAAAACAATGTTCCCTTTGCATCTAATTGGGTAACCAATTCTCAAATCGTCCATGCGACATCAGAAAATCCAGAAGGACCATATGAATTTAGTGAGGTAGTCTTTGAGAGAAGAGGTCCTCAATTCTGGGACGGTATGATGACCCACAATCCAACTATCCAAAAAGTTGGAGATACGTATCTATTGTATTACATCGGCGCTACCTATGACTTTCCTTATCCGGAAGAAGAGATTCCAAATGAACTTAAACGGGAAGTAAGAGGTTATCAAAGAATTGGTTTGGCTACCTCTAAGTCCCCATTTGGACCATGGAAAAGAAAAGATAAACCGATTTTGGACGTAAGACCGAATAAATGGGATTCTTACCTTACGGTTAACCCTTCGGTATGCATAAAACCTAACGGGAAGGTTTTGCTTGTATATAAGTCCGCTTCGCACAAATCGGGGTTGTTGAAACTAGGACTCGCTACTGCTGATAAGTACGATGGTGAGTATTATAGATTGAGTGATGAACCAATCTTTGATTTTAATAATGAAGTTGATGATATGGATGCTAATGATACCAAGCATGTCGAAGACCCTTATATGTGGTACAATGGCAATTCGTTTGAGTTGATTATGAAAGATATGACAGGTAGTATTGCCGGTGAAAAGGGAGGTGGCATCCATGCCACCTCCCAAGATGGAATAGATTGGAAAATATCAACCCCCCCTAAAGCCTATAGTAAAGAAGTCCTTTGGAACGATGGTGTTAAAACCATGCAAGCTCGTTTTGAACGTCCTCAGCTACTCATTGAAAATGGTCGGCCTACACATATGTTTATTGCGACTGGCACTAAATCCAACGGAATTGGGAGGCAATTCGATAAAACTTGGAATATGTGCATTCCATTAAAAACAAACGATTACAATTGATAATTCGACATGTTAAGCCCAAGATAGAAATTTAGAATGAAATTGGTTATTATAGTACGCCTTGAGTAAGTCATAGAAATTCTGGGATTTTCAATTATGGAAAAAGTTTGAATTACTTTCTGCGGACCATTTGGAACAGAACCATTCTGTCGTCCCCATCTACAATTAGGTCTATTCTGACCAGTTTATGCTGACAATGCTCAATTTTCAACTTTGAACGAGTTCTATATCATAAAGACGTTTGTATGCAGACATTCCCGTTCTTTCCTATATAAGATAAGACTTTTATGTGTGTTCAGTGAATTTTACCCTTACTTCTTGTAAAGATTTCTATCACTTCAACTTCCAAACTTCCCAATTCAAGACTTAAGGTCAAAATTACAAAAAGTATTACGGGTTATATATGGCAATCTAATGCAAAGTCAGCTTTGCGCTTACAGGTTTGGAAGCACCGAGCTCTATTGCTCTCTCTGTTGGCAAGCTACCTGACATAATCATGGTAAAATCTCCCTTTTCCAAGATTGGATTACCCGTATTATCAATCAGTTCTAGCATGTTTGGGGTAATATTGAACACTACGGTTTTGCTCTCGCCAGGTTTTAAAATGATAGACTTGACTCCTTTCAAGGAAAAAAATGGTGTTGCAACGCTGGCTTTATTATCGGTAATATACAGTTGGACCGTCTCGATTGATTCATGTTTACCAACATTTGTTACATTACAGGCGATTTCGACGGTTTCTCCCTGACTAATTTTCGATGCTGATTGCGTCAGTTCACTGTATGAGAATGAACTATAGCTTAACCCAAATCCAAATGGGTACATAGGTTCTTGGTCCATGTACCGGTACGTTCTACCTTTCATGGTGTAATCTTCGTACGGGGGCAGTTGTTCAAGCGATTTTGGAAAAGTAATGGGCAGTCTACCGGATGGAGAAACCTTCCCAAATAATATATCGGCAACTGCATTGCCACCCTCCTCCCCTGGATACCAAGCCAATAAAACCGCATCGGCTATTTCGTGAACTTCAAAAAGGTTCATTGGCGACCCACCTGTAATTACGGCAATAACCGGTTTGTCTTGCTCCTTGATCTTTCTAAGATATTCCAACTGATTTTCCGGGATATTATAATCCAACCGGTCTCCATAATATGGCGATGAGATGGATTCCCCTTCTTCCCCTTCAAGATGTCTGGTTAAACCCATACCTACAATGGTTACGTCAGATTCGGCGGCTACTCCTGTAGACCAATCCACGGGATTGACATTCTTTCTGTCCAGTGTCGTTCCTGGACTGTACTGAACCTGACTACCAGGCGCGACTGCTGAGGTGATTCCTTCCAAAAATGTAACAATGTTTGAATTTACTCCAAAATAATTGCCCAAAAGAGCGTCGATAGAGGCTGAATTAGGACCTACAACGTAATACCTGTCCAAATCATTTTCTAGGGGAAGTATGCCATTATTTTTAAGCAGGACCATAGATTTGGTTGCAACTTCACGGGCAAGTGCTCTATGCGCTTCACTATCCACTACCTCATACGAAATTGAGTTGTACGGATTAAGGTCTTGCGGATCGAACATCCCAAGTTTAAATCTAGTTTCAAGCAGGGGTTTAAGCCTTTGGTCGATAAGTGATTCATCCACCAAGCCTTGCTGTACCGCTTCCACGAGGGCAGTATAGGTATCTCCGCAGTTGAGATTTACACCATGTTCTAATGCCAATACAGCGGCTTCGGTTTTATTGGAAACCGTACCATGACCGTTATCCGAGTAGAAATCCACCAAGGCCCAACAATCGCTGACAACATGTCCCCTAAAGCCCCATTTATCAAACAGCACATCGTTAAGCAAGGAGCTGCTTGCGCAACATGGCTCTCCGTTGGTTCTGTTATAGGCACACATAACAGATTCCACACCTGCATTTACAAGCGCTTCAAATGCCGGTAGATAAGTTTCACCTAAATCCTTTTGGCTTACTATTGCGTTAAACTCATGTCTGGATTTTTCAGGACCGCTGTGCACCGCAAAATGTTTTGCGCATGCGGCAGTCTTGAGGTACTTAGGATGATTTCCCTGTAAACCCTTTACAAAGGCAACGCCCAATAAACTCGTTAGATACGGGTCTTCCCCGTAGGTTTCCTGTCCACGCCCCCATCGTGGGTCTCTAAATATATTGACATTGGGAGTCCAAAAAGTCAATCCGGCATATCTTTTATAATTTTCAGCAGCTTGAGCCACATTGTACATAGCGCGTGCTTCATCCGAAATAGCCGAAGAAACCATATAAATCAAATCATGGTCAAAAGTAGCCGCCAAGCCGATAGCTTGCGGAAAAATGGTAGCTTTCCCCGAGCGTCCAACGCCGTGCAAGGCTTCGTTCCAATAATCGTATGGAGGAATATTAAGACGAGGAATCCCAGAGGTGTTCATTAGCATTTGATCGACCTTCTCCTCAAGGGTGAGCCTATTTATCAGATCATCTACCCTTTCTTCTATATCCACAGTAGAATCAAGATATTTAAATTGGGCATTTAAAGTTGTGAATCCAATGGTAACGATACTAAAAATCAACAATTGCTTTTTCATAGTTTGGTTTATAGTTAAATTAAGATACGGCCGCTATAAAATTGAAATAACTGTGGCGCCTTTAAGTCTCATAACATGTTGTTTACAAAAAGTTTTACAATCAAAGTCTTAATAATTTCAGTAATTGGAAGTGATATCAACTTTATGGAATCTTCTGGCGTTAAGGGCATTTTTGGATAATAACATATCTACTATGATTAAAAAAAACTTGCATTCTCGCCTATCCGCTAAAGTAAATAAGCACAAAGATGACAATCACTACTAAAAAGACCGAAAAAATAATATCATAGATTGAAAAACTATCCTTTTTCAGCCTTCTTTCATCCATCCCGAGTGTGCCGAATGCCAATCCTTTAATGGCACCATAATCCGGAGCTGCCGTGGCCAGAGTTACAGATATACAGACTACCAAGGAGAAAATGAACATGAAAATGGCCATATTTGCAAAATTGATGGTGGCAAACGATAACAATAGTCCTGACAGACTATCCTGATATATTTCAGACAGAATTCGCAAAGCGGCCATGATAAGCCCCGAAAACAAAGTGGTTATTGCTGCTTGGGAGTTTACCCTCTTCCATATAATGCCCAACAGGAATACCGCGGTTATGGGAGGTGCTATGTAAGACTGTACACTTTGGAGATATTGGTACAGCACCCCTCCACCTATTTTTTCCATGATGGGTATCCAAATGATACCAAGTACCACCACTATCGATGTTGCCATCTTACCTATCCAAAGGAGTTTTTTTTCTTCGGTGAGCGGCCTCAACTTTTTATAAATGTCTATAGTGAAAATTGTGGAGCAAGAATTAAAGACCGAGGCCAGGGAACTCATCAGGGCTGCCATTAAACCGCCCGCAACCAATCCTTTAAGGCCGACGGGCAAGAGCGTTTTTACCAAAACAGGGAAGACCTCATCACTTTTTTCGTAGGTCAGCACACCTTGCTTTGCAAGAGCAAAGGCAATGATTCCGGGTATCAGAAAAATAAAGATTGGCAGCAACTTTAGATAAGCACCAAAAATAGCTCCCCTTCTACCTATTTTTATGTTGTTGGCAGCCAATGTGCGTTGAACGATATACTGATCTGTACACCAGTACCATATTCCAACGATGGTGCCACCGAATAACATTCCGGTCCAAGGAAAATCGGGGTCAGAGATGGGCCGCCACATATTAAAGTGGGCACTCCCCGCCACTGACCGTAGCTCTTGCCACCCTCCGACCTTTTCCAATCCCAGATATGTAATGATTAACGAACCCGCTATGAGTATTACCGTCTGCAAGGTCTCGGTATAGATAACTGCTTTCATTCCCCCGATTACGGTATACGCCCCGGTGAAGATTACAATGCCTATGGCCCCGTACCAAAAAGGGATTCCCAGTAGCTCGGAAACTACTATTCCCCCTGCATAGATGGTGACCGACACCTTTGTAATTACGTATCCAACCAGCGAAAAGACCGAAAGAAACCATCTGGACCTACCATCGAAGCGTTTCTCCAAGAATTCGGGCATGGTAAAAGCGTTACTCCTAAAATAAAATGGGAGGAAAAGCCAGCCCAGTAATAAGACTATCCACGCATGCAACTCGTAGTGGGCCATGGGCATACCGGATTCTGCACCGGTGCCCGCCAATCCGACCACATGTTCCGAGCCGATGTTCGACGCAAAAATCGACGCTCCTATGACGAACCACCCCACATTTCTACCTGCAAGAAAATAATCGGCCGTATCCTTATTTTTTTGAAGCACCACCCAGACCGCGACCGCAACCAAGGCAAGAAGGTAAATGGCAAGTACCCACCAGTCCGCTTTTTCTAAGATAGATTCCATATTGGACTGTTTAGATATATTGGTTCAAAAGGTTTTCAAACATTTCCTGTTTACCACTTATTTGATCGGGATTATCATGCGATACGGCATAATCCGATAAATCTGTAAGGGACAATCTGCCCGATACAAAATCTGCCCCGATGCCGGATTGAAAAGACGCATACCGCTCATTCAGCAAACGTTCATAGGGAGATTTCCTAATGATGGCATCGGCAACCAACAAAGCTCTTGCAAACGTGTCCGCACCCCCGATATGGGCCAAGAAAATATCCTCCAAATCTGTGGAGTTGCGTCTGGTCTTGGCATCGAAATTGATGCCTCCACCCTGCAACCCGCCCGACCTTAATAGTACCAACATAGCTTCTGCGGTCTCGGTCACGTTGTTGGGGAACTGATCGGTATCCCAGCCGTTCTGGTAATCGCCCCTGTTGGCATCTATACTTCCCAACATACCTGCATTGGCGGCAACCTGTAATTCATGTTGAAAGGTATGTTGCGCCAAAGTAGCGTGGTTGACCTCTATATTGAGTTTAAAATCGTTTTCAAGCCCGTACTCCCTAATGGATTTAATGGAAGTGGCGGCATCAAAATCATATTGGTGCTTGGTCGGTTCCATAGGTTTTGGCTCAATAAAAAATGTCCCCTCAAAGCCTTGACTTCTCGCATAGTCTTTCGCCATATTCAAAAACCGGCCGATATTATCCTGTTCCAATTTCATATCGGTGTTCAAAAGGGACATATACCCCTCGCGACCTCCCCAGAACACATAGTTTTCACCACCAAGAGCGATTGTTGCGTCCAATGCTATCTTTACCTGGGCTCCCGCAATTGCCAGTACGTTGAAATCTGGGTTTGAAGCTGCGCCGTTCATATATTTAGGGTTGGAAAAGCAATTTGCCGTTCCCCAAAGCAGTTTCACCCCAGAAGCTTTTTGTTTTTCCTGAAGATATTCTACGGTTTTGAGAACTCGTTTTTCAGATTCTACAAGTGTTGTCGCCTCATCCACTAGGTCAAAGTCATGGAAGCAATAGTATCCAAAGCCCATTTTTGTTACAAATTCAAAAGCGGCATCGGCTTTGTCCCTGGCTGCCTCAATGGGATCCTTAGCGGTAATCCATGGAAATTTTTTGGTGCCAGGACCAAAAGGGTCGCCACCGGTTCCACAGAGCGTATGCCAATAGGCCATGGCAAATTTAAAATGGTCTCGCATGGTTTTGCCCGCTATCATTTGCTCGGGATTGTAATACTTGAACGCTAACGGGTTATCGGATTCATGCCCTTCATATTTGATTTCTCCGATTCCCTTAAAAAATTCCTTATCGCCTAAAAGTGCCATTGTTATTGGTTTAATATGATTCCTAGTTCGGTTTTCCAGTTTTTGTAAGCTGTTTCATAAGCGGTTCTTGTTCGGGACGGTTCAAACGTTTTTACGTAATCATTTTGAATATAGGAACTGAACATTTTATTTCCGTGTTCGAATATGGCACATGCCCGTGCTGCACCTATTGCACCAGTGGTATTGTACATTTCAATTTTTAGGCCTGATAATGTTGCGATGATGTCTGAAAATATCCCTGATCGAAATAAATTATCATTGCCCACTCTAATAGCATTTGCTATTATCCCATCATTTTTTAGCAACTCCATGCCATAAACGTAGGAAAACGCTATTCCCTCCAATGCTGCCCGAAAGATATGCGCCCTAGTATGGCGGTTGAAATCGAGATTTAACAGTCTGGCACCTGTCTTCTTGTTCTCTAGCATACGTTCTGATCCATTTCCAAATGGAATGATTATAATGCCGTCCGAACCGATAGGAACCGTAGAGGCCAAGTCGTTCATTTCCCCATACGATGCTATACCGAAGTTTATTTTCAGCCATTTATAAAGTATCCCGGCTCCATTGATACAGAGCAACTTTCCAATATATTTTCTACCCTCTTTACCGTAATTTACATGGGCAAAATTATTGACCCTTGAAGTTTCCCTTATAGATTGTTTGTCGCCAATGGCATAAACTACACCCGAAGTGCCGCCCGTGGCGGCAATTTCGCCTGGCTCGAAGACATTTAGCGATAGGGCATTGTTCGGTTGGTCGCCGGCGCGGTACATAATCGGGGTACCTATTTTTAAACCTGTACCTTTGGCTCCTTCTGCTGAAACAAAGACTTGTTCGCCAAAGGTTTCTGCAATATCCGGTATTAACGAAGCATCTATTTTAAGATGCGACAACACCGAGTTGGAAATGCCTTCCGTTTCAAAATCCCAAAAAACCCCTTCTGAAAGTCCAGAAATTGTTGTGTTAATGGTATTTGATAGTCGATAGGCAATATAATCCCCCGGCAACATGAATTTATGAATCCTTTTGTATACATCCGGTTCGTTCTGCTGTACCCATGCTAATTTGGATGCCGTAAAATTACCTGGGGAATTAAGCAACCGCGAGTCACATAACCTCTCACCAATAGCTTGATAGGCACGCTCACCTATTTTGACCGCCCTACTGTCGCACCAGATAATGGATGGCCTTAAAGGCTTTCCCTTTTTATCAACGATGACCAGACCGTGCATTTGATATGCAATACCTATCCCGACTATATCATTTTCTGAAACCGAAAATCCATTTTTTATCTTTCGTATGCCCTTACAGACGTGTTTCCACCAATCAATAGGCGATTGTTCCGCCCACCCCTTTTTTTCAGCATATATGGACATTTCATTTTCGGGTTCTTGGACTATGGCAATACTTGCACCTGTAGTCTTTTCGACCAAGGCTATTTTTACGGAAGAACTTCCCAAATCGATTCCTAAATAATACATTTGGTGAAAATATGGAATTTATCGACATATTGTCAATTTGACTATAAGAATTTAATTGAATTTGCCTTATGGAGAATCTAATGCCCAACTTATCCATTGATTGCGTGATTTTCGGATTCGATACGGAATTGAAGGTTTTGCTCACCAAGCACGCCGAAGGGATAAATAAGGGAAAATGGGCATTGCCCGGAGGTTGGGTCGGTACCGATGAATCTATTGACAATGCCGCCACCAGGATTCTATTTCTTCTCACGGGTCTGAAGAATATTTATCTGGAGCAACTTAAGGCTTTTGGAGATGTTGATAGATATCCAGGCCAAAGGGTCGTCACGGTGTCCTATTATTCTTTGATACGTTCGGATGAAATCGGTTTGGTTCCCGGTTTTACCGCTTCCGAAGTAAAATGGTCGTCACTGGATAGCGTCGGAAAGTTATTGTATGACCACAATCAAATTCTCGCATGTGGTCTTTTAAAGCTTCAAAACGGGGTTAAACAAGAACCTATAGGCTTTAATCTATTGCCCAAACAATTTACCTTGCTACAGCTACAAAAGATTTATGAATCGATATTGCAAATGCAACTGGACAAGCCGAATTTCAGAAGAAAGATCCTTAAGACAGGTATCCTAAAAAAAAGTAGTGGCAAACAGACCAATGTCGCCCATAGATCAGCCAATCTCTTTGAATTTGACCAAAGAGAATATGCTCGATTTAAAAAACAAAAATTTATTCTGGACTTTTAGTTATTGGTATTTTCGAAGTAATAATGAAACACGGCATTCCAAATTAGAAAAAGCACTCTTGCGTTAAGGCGACAACCGTGAACTTTCAGGAGAAACTGCTTTCAGAATTGGTGGCGTTACACTTGTTGCAACTATCCCAATGAACGACGTGCTACCACCAACCGTTGAATTTTCTGGAACAAGAATGAAAAAGCTTACCGTTCGGTATCATTCGCCTTAATGATTCCTATTGTCGTATGCATTTATAAATCTCTCATCCAACTCTGTTGAGTCTTGGTATTTTTTCCTCAGTGTTATTAATTGAGCCTTCAAGTCCTTAACCACTTCTGCGTAGTCTGGGTGATGGAATACATTGTTCAATTCATCGGGGTCATTTATTCTGTCGTATAGTTCCCATTCGTCAATGTCGTAGTAAAAATGGATTAACTTATATTCTTTGGTGACGATACCATAATGGCGCTTTACCATGTGTATACTGGGATATTCATAGTAATGGTAATAAACGGACTTTCGCTTCCATGAGTCTCTGTTACCCTTCAATAATGGGACGAGGCTTTCCCCTTGCATATCGCTTGGAGCCTTTATACCTGCTGCATCCAAAAATGTCTGTGCGAAATCAAGATTCTGGACCATCTCATCTTCCGTAGTGCCCGGAGTTATCACATTGGGCCAACGGATTAACAAAGGTGTCTTAAAAGATTCGTTATAGATAAAGCGTTTGTCGAACCAACCGTGCTCGCCTAGATAAAACCCCTGATCCGATGTATAGATTACTATGGTATTTTCGGCTAGTCCACTTTCATCAAGATAATCCAATACTCTACCTACGTTATCGTCAACAGAAGAGATGGTACCAAGGTAGTCCTGCATGTATCTCTGGTATTTCCATATTAATTTTTCTTTTTTGGAAAAACTGCTCCAATTATCCTTAAAGTCGTTGTTGATCGAATCCAAAACAGGTGTATATTCTGCACGCTGAATAGAATCTGTACGACCAAAAGGTCCCCAAAAACCGTTTTTCTTTCTAGGTACCATAGGTTCCAAATTTTCCATTTCTGCAAGGGTTTCTGGATACAGCTTACTATCGGTTTCGTATCGCATATCGTACAAAATGCTCATTTCTGCGGTTTTGGCTGCGGTACCCCGATTTTTATGGTCATCGAAAAGAGTTTTGGGTAATGGGAACGTCTTCTTGGAAAATTCCTTAAACTTGTCTGCACGGGGCCACCAAGGGCGGTGCGGTGCCTTGTGCATGTACATCATTAGAAATGGTTTGTTTGGATTTCGTTCTTCTTTTAACCATCTCAAGGATACGTCAGTAATGATATCGGTTACGTAGCCCTTTTTAGTGATTCTACCTTCTGTCTTGCTAATAAAATCGGGGTTGATATATCGACCTTGACCCGGAAGTATCATAAATTCATCCACTCCTTTTGGATTATTGCCGAAATGTAATTTTCCGAACATCGCCGTCTCATACCCCGCTTTTTGAAATAGCTGCGGGAAGGTGACCTGGGTAGTATCAAAAGGGGTGTGGTTATCTATTTTTCCATTGATATGGCTATGCTTCCCTGTAAGGATTACCGCCCTGGATGGCGCACAAATGGAATTGGTAACACTGGCGTTGGTAAACAGAATGCCCTCTGATGCTATACGGTCTATGTTGGGGGTTTTTATCAATTTATCACTGTAGGCACTTATAGCTTGGTATGCATGATCATCTGACATAATAAAGAGAATATTAGGTCTTTGATCTTTCTTTTTCTGCGCGTTTTTTTGGGCGCATGCGATAAGGCCGGAAAACAGAAATAATAGCATCACTTTCAATAGGAAAGACGAACACATTTTTTTGAATTTAATGGACATCATTTTAATCTGTTGGTTTATACCTCAACGGGGCTATGGTTGGCAACTTCACTTTGGGTTGAGAGCAAAAAGGCTCACGAACTGCGGGATTGATTGTTTAATTCATTTCATGAACCCGATGATTAATTTTTACTTCGGGAATGTTGAACTGTCTTTACCGTACTTGGTTGAAAACCGATCCTATGTGCTACGACTTCTATAACATCACCGTTTTTTATCTGAAATTCCCCCGAATATATTTTCCAGCTATCTGTTGAGCCGACCGTTGGGCTGGCATTTAAGCGATAGCCGATTGTGGCACCATTGGTTTCGCAACTGATGCTGACAATATTGTTGTTATCGATGTCTATTATGGGCTGCTCGGTTTGCGGTTGGATGCCATTCGGCCAGAATTTTTCAATCAATTCCTTTTCATTAATAAATCCAAGGTCATCAATGCTTTTAACGAATACCGCGTTCTCTTCCCTTAATTCCAAAAGCATTTCCCTGTATTCGGGGTTACCCGCAAGGTTTACCACTTCATGGGGGTCTTTTTCGGTATCATATAGTACTTCTGACGGCTTTGTAGGCTTGAACCAGATTTTCTGGATTTCGGTCAAGCTATCCTTTTCGCGCAATCGGTGCAATTCTTTCATCATCGCCATATTTTCCCTGTAGCCTATCGGAAAGAAAATCGGGATTTCCGGTCGATAGTATTTAATGTATTTGAAACGTTTGTCACGTACTGCCCTGGCCTGATCGTAAAATTTATCGAACCGGTCGGTTGCTGCATAGATGTATTTCGGCTCCTGCTCTCTTTTGAAATCACCCAAAAATGCCTTTCCTTGCATATATTCCGGTGGTTTTATTCCTACGAGGGATAAAATGGTAGGTGCAAAATCAACGAAGCTGATCATTCGATTATCTTCTGTTCCGACTAGCTGCTTATCGGGATGGCGTATAATCATGGGAACCTTAATTCCAGAGTCGTGCAGGGAACGCTTTTGACGTGGAAATGGCCCACCATGATCGGTATACCACATAATAATCGTATTGTCCAATAGACCGTCGGCTTCCAATTTATCAAGAATGTCGCCCACTTGTTTATCCATTTCCACAATATTGGAATACATTCTACGTATATCCCGTCTGGAAATTTTTGTATCTGGTAAATAGGCAGGTACGGGCACTTCGAGGTCTTTATCGACTAGTAGGTTATCCTCTGCCCTTTCCCATATCTGTGACTCATGAGTTGCAAATAAGTTAAAAACTGAAAAGAAAGGCTGGTCTGATTTTCTGCCACGCCAGTCCGCATCATCATCACAAGCATCCCATGCAGTTGCTGTTTTTAAAAATTGATAGTCTTCTTTTGAATTATTCGAGGTATAGTAGCCTGACTTTCTTAAAATTTCAGTAAACATTTTAACCTTTGGGGGCGGCACCGCTTCGTAGGCAATAACACCCTTAGGTGTAAACCGCTCATATCTTTCCAATCGGGCAGGTGATGGTACTCCATCCCACCAAGGACCTGTACGCATATTGTGAGTGCCGAGTGCTGTTGGGTACATTCCTGTGATTAATGCCGATCGCGCTGGTGAACATACTGGCGATGGCGTATAAACGTTATTATATTTAACTCCTTCTTTAGCAAGTTGGTCAAGAATAGGGGTGCTTATCGTAGAATCGCCAAAGGCTGCAATATTCGCGCTCATATCTTCAGCCACAATCCAAACGATATTTGGGGCAGAATCAATTTCAGCATTTAGCGGCTTAATTTGACCCTTTCTTTGACTACTGCACGAATATGAACTGACAAGGAAAAAGAAACATATGGAATATAAAAATTGTCTATTTATCATTATAAATTTCATTTCAAAATTGTTGGATCACTCACAGAATCAAATTGCTGATAACAATTTTAATCCATGGTTTTAATCTGAACTATTTTCAGTTCTTACCCTTATAATAATCTTGCATCCTATAAAAGGCTTTTTTTCTGATCCCTTCTTCTGAAATCAGTCCCTTTCGGTTAAAATCGTTTTGTATCCTTTTCAAGTTTCGTCTTGGAGACAAAAAGTCCTTTAATATCCAAGGGGTCATTCCCGCCATGAACTCTATGTTGTCAAGCATTTGCAGGTTATATTTATAAAGGGCATCCTGATATTCCTCGGTCCATCGTTCATCTTCGCTTCCGTGATACCCTTGTAATGCTCCTCCACCAAATTCACTAATGATTACGGGTTTGTCATAACTTGTTTTCCATTTGCCCTTGGCACAATTGGATAGTTTGTCAAAATACCAACCGCAGTATTGGTTTATGCCTATAACATCTATATGCTCACCGAGCGGGTCATCTATCATATTATAGCCGTCCGCGGAACTTTGGGTATCCAGGGCCGCTGTTGTAAGTCTCGTATTGTCCAAGCTTTTTACCTTTTTGGAAAGATTGGAAAGAAACGCTATCCGTGCATCGCTTATGGGAGTTTCATTGGCCACGGACCACAATATAATATTGGTTCGGTTTTTGTCACGGGAAATCATATCGGTCAATTGATTTTCCGCATTGGCATAGGTTTCAGGATTATCAAACGGAACCGTCCAATAGACCGGAATTTCAGACCAGACCAGCAAACCGGCAGCTTCTGCTGCTTTGACCATTTGTTCGCTATGGGGGTAATGTGCTAAGCGAATAAAATTACAGCCCATTTCTTTTGCCCAAGATACAAGCACCTCACACTCCTCCATTGTGGTTACCCTACCAGCGCTGAACGGCGCCTCTTCATGTACACTAATGCCCTTTAGAAATAATGGACTGCCATTGAGCAGTATCTTATGGCCTCGGGTCTCGACCGTTCTGAACCCTATTTGATCTTCCAAACTGTTGCCCGCAAAGACCAATTCCAATTTGTACAGTTTTGGGTTCTGTGGAGACCATAAATCAAACGCTCCGTTAAACGAAACTAAAGCCCTACCGTTGGCATCTGTTCTATAGTTTTTTGAGATATTGAGTTCGGGAATTTCAATAGAAACATTGGTCTCTAATGGCCTATCCAATTGAATCCAACCTTCGACGTTTGCTTTGCTTCCTTTTTTCAACTGTATAAAATAATCCCTGATAAAATTTAGCTCAGTCTCTACTAATGTTACTGAACGCGTTATACCGCCATAATTCCACCAGTCTGTATTTACCGTTGGTATTGCCTCTCGTTTTCTAGTGTTATCGACCTTGAGAACTAAAAAGTTGTCTTTGGCTTTTAGCAGGTCGGTAACTTCAAAATTAAAAGAGGTATAACCCCCGATATGGTCTCCCAGCTTTTTTCCGTTGAGGTACACTTTAGCATCATAGTTGACCGCTCCAAAATGTACAAAAACACGCTTACCGTCCTTTTTGTCATAATCAAAGGAACGCTTATACCATACAGTCCCTTCATAATAATACAACTTTTCCATTTGGGTATTCCAATCGCCTGGCACTTGCAATTCGTAACCTTCATCAAAATTATACTCAATAAGATCGGAAGGGGTTTGCATTTTCTCATTCATGAAGAATCCGTTATCCTTCGGCTGGTAGCGGTGGTTATAATAGCCATTTTCCAAAGGGTCTATAATGATTTGCCATGTACCGTCCAAGGATACAGTAGTTCTGTTATCAATATTCTGGATTAAGGATGATTGGGCGAACCCCGAATATAATGCCATTAAACACAAGGTTAACAATACAAATCTATTTGAGCTATTTGTCTTGATTTTAAACTTCATGAGGGATTTTTTATTTTTAATTATCTGAAACAATATCGAAAATTGCCAATAGAATAAATCTTTATTTGAGAAACCGTTCAATTGGAAAAATCGGATTCTTCTTTATGAATTTGAACATTCTTATAAGAACCATCTGTGGTATTTTTTACAGTAGATAAATCCATTTCCTTGTTTATAATTATATTTTCAAATTTCAGATTTCGTATTGGCTTACTGGAAAGTCCCTGAACATCTATAGCTTTTCCGTAGGCAAAATTACAAGTCAAGTTTTTTATTTCAATGTCACTAAAGTCCGATGGACTTTTGCCACCTCGGTAACTATGATAATCATTAGTAAAAAATACAGCGGTTGAGGTAGTATCAATAAAAACGCCGTCTATAAAAACATCGCGTATATAGCTACCCCTATCTCTATTGGATTTAAATTGAACTGCATATTTTTTGACATTTTTCATAAAAAAATTCTCAACGTAAATATTCTCGATACCTCCCGACATTTCGCTGCCAAAAGCCATACCGTGCAATACATTTTCGGCCAGACAGTTTCGTACTACAATGTCCTTACTGGATTTATTTACTCTCCAAGCGTCTTGGTCTCTACCAGATTTAATGGCAATAGCATCATCACCCGCGTTGAACTTACAGTTTTCGACCAATGCATCATAGCAAGAGTCTAAATCTATCCCGTCATTATTTATTCTTGTACTATTGATTTCTACGTTTCTAATCGTAATATTATTAGAATACGTGGGATGGATGACCCAAAACGGTACATTCTCTATAGTGATGTCCTCAATTAGAATGTTGGAACAATTCATCAATTGAATAAAGGACATTCGCAGATAGTTGTCCTTACCAAAAATACGCTCTTCCACAGGAACTAAGTCCGTACCCATTTGCCTTGATTTGTTTTGTGCAGGTTTTTGTTTAGTGCGCCATTCTGCAATTCCTCCAATGGCACTGCCGTTAAGTTTACCTTTACCCGTTATGGCGATATCCGTTTTATTGTCTGCGTAGATATAGGGTGAATAATTATATAATTCAACACCCTCCCAACGAACCAATTGTACGGGTAAATAGTCATCGGCGTTCTGACTGAAGGTCAGTGTTGAACCTTCTTCAAAATGTAAGTTGATGTTACTTTCCAAATGTATTGGTCCTTCACAAAAATAATCCCCTTTTGGGAAAACAACTTTACCACCTCCTTTGGCAGAAATTTCCGCTATCGCTTTACTGATTGCAGGTTTACAGTTAGCAAGCCCATCACCTATCGCTCCCATATCTGTTATTGCAATGACCTCAGAACCGATAATAGGAAGTTTTATACGCTTGATAATTTCATCGACTTTTTGGGTTTTGCTAAAATTAGTTTTCTCAACGTCCAACTCTTTGCAAGAATAAACAGTTAATGCACTTAATACCAAGAGGCATCGGACTAACGTAATTGAAAGGTTTTTATCTACAAACATCTTGAACATATGATTTGTAATTAAACTGTTAAATTTTACTTTATTAAACTCATAATTCATTGAAAAACCAGAAGCTTTTCTACAATACTAATTGCTGAAATTAATTTGGTTCAGGAAATTTTCTCATTTTGGAATATCTTTTATAAGTATCAAAAATTTCTGGATTTTCCCCCATCACTCTCGGGTCGTTTGTTTCTACCAACTCTTCTTTAAGGATTTTAAAAAGTTCTTCCTTTATGTCCTTAAATTCTCTTAGCTCTGCTAAATTCTTAAGACATGCTGGGTCTTTTTTGGTATTGTACAATTCAATCTCTGGTCTTTTCGCAAAGGAATAATCAAAATATAGTTTCAAACTGTCTTTTTCTTCTATCAATTGAGTTTTTGTAGGACAATCATCCACATCTAAAAAAGCAGATTTATTTATGTAAGTTCCAGTAGCATCTAATCCGTAATATGGAAGTAGTTCCGTTGCATCATTAGGACTAAATCTCTGTGGTGCACCTGCCGGCCAGCGTTGTGACTTCATATTCCAAATGAGAACGAATTCATCAGTAAAAACCGCGCGTTGTGGATAGCCCAAATTATTGTGTCTTGAACACGAATGACGTTCTCGTCCCACAAAGCTATATTTTCGCTTTCCATTTACAGTTTCATCTTTTTTGTTTTCAAGTACGTTCACAAAACTAGTACCAGTAATTGGCAACATATTTTGGGGGTTTCTATTGGCCAAATCCAAAATTGTAGGTGCAAAATCAACGAATTGAATATGGTCATCAATAGTTCTTCCCGATTTAAATTTTTTGGGGTATCTAATTGCCAAGGGAACATGGGCGCCATATTCATAGCTATTGGCTTTTGCTCGTGGAAAAGGCATACCGTTATCTGATGTTACTATAATTATGGTGTTGCCCAGTTCACCTATATCCTCCAGATAAGCAATCATTTTCTGTAAATGACTATCAAACCACTCTATTTCGACCGCGTAATCGAGCATATCCCCTCTTACTTCGTCTGTATCCGGTAAAAATTCAGGTACTGTTACATCAGATAGTTTCTTATCGGTTTTTTTCCATGAGTTTTTCTCATAAGCACGGTGGGGTTCATTTGCTCCGAACCAAAAAAAGAAGGGTTGGTCTTTCTCCGTACTATTTACAAATTCCTTAAAATTCTCAAAATAATTAATCTTCGATATTTTATCTGAAGGTAATTCGTAAGCATGTGAATCATATTTAATAGAGGAATAATCCCTGCCCGCCGCATTGGTTGTTCTCCACAAAGAATCAGAATCATTACGCGCGTACTGAAAAGGGTCAACACCTTTTCCAGTCTTACCTGTTCGATATCCCGAAGCCGATAATTCATCTACAAAGGGAACATGTTTTTTCATCCAAGACGACGCGTGCTGTCCTGAGTGCTCGTTCTGCCAATGATGGCGACCAGTTACGATAGCACTTCTTGAAGGCGCACATCCTGGCGAACCGGCGTAAGCATTAGTAAAATAAATGCCCTCTCTAGCTATCCTATCAAAACCGGGAGTTTCTATAAATGAACTACCACCAAAGCTTGTGTGTCCAAAGGATTGGTCGTCGCTAATTACGAATAATATGTTTGGTTTATCTAAGGTCACAGATTGCTTACTGCAATCAGCAAATAAAATCATCACTATAAATAGAAACGAGTATTTCATTACACTCTTCATTTTATAAAAAATTTTTAGTCAACTCATCTTAACTTTTTCTCCCGAAATTTCGGGATGCTTAAAAAATAAAATAAATTTCTTCACTTTTTGCCTTTTTATCTACCGTAGCTATGACTATGCTATCCAAAAAAGACTCTATTGATAAAATCTCTTCTCATTTTCGGCTTAAAACTAAAAGTCAAGATGAGTTCAATTAAAGTTCAGATAGATTCTATTAATTTCTTATGTTCCATTTGAAAGCCATCATTTACTTTTGCCATTTAACAGATCCTGACTTAATAATATGCCATCGCAATTTCCGTCGTAAATTTTTGCCAATTTCACTATCGCTTAATTCCAATGGGTTCGTTTCGAAAGGGTCTTTAGCAATATTGAAAAATTGAAAGGGTTCGAAGGGCGTATTCTGTACAAGCTTAAAATCTCCCTCTCTCGCAGCATAATACGTGAGGCCTCCATAAAACCCTCCTTCTTTACGTACCCAAATGGTAAAAGGCATCGCTTTTTTTGTTTGGTTAAGGTTCAAAATTTTAAATACACTTCTGCCATCAATATGTTCGGCAATGGGCAAACCGACAATTTCACAAAGGGTGGGATAAATGTCCATAAGCATTATAGGCTCGTCTATAACTTTTCCCTTGCCCAGTTTGTCGCCCCATTTTATTATAGCTGGGACTCGAATACCGCCTTCATACATATCTTTTTTACCACCTCTAAGCTTTCCGTTGGACTGCGCATAACGAAGGGCACCGCCATTATCGGAGGTAAAGATTATTATCGTGTTTTTATCGTTACCACTTTCCTTTAGTGCTTTTGTAATTCTACCGATTGCATCGTCCAAATGTTCAACAAAAGCGATGTTTTTTGCTCTTTTTTCAGTGACGTTCGGTTCTCTTTCCAACACTCTTTTTAAATAATCTTCTGGAGGTTGAATGGGATAGTGGGGTGCGTTATAGGCGAGATACAGAAAAAAAGGGTTCTCTTCTTTTTGAGATTTCAGATAATCTACCGCCCAATCCGTAAAGACATCCGTAGCATGCCCTTTTGGGTTGATTTCCGCAGTGTTGTTCCTCATCCAATTTTTCCCTTTTCTAAGATGGGTGTAGTAATCATCCATCATGTCTCCCAAAAAGCCCTTAAAAAAATCAAAACCTCTTTCGTTTGGTAGGTTTGGGCTCTCCAAGCCCAAATGCCATTTCCCTATTAGGGCAGTATTATAACCTTTCTCTTTTAAGGTGTTTGAGATTAAGGGCACATCCGTTCTTAAGTAGCCAAATGAATTCCCTTCGTTTTGACGGATTACTCCAGGAACTCCAGCCAGATCGGGATACATACCAGTTAGCAATGAAGCTCTACTTGGTGAGCATACCGTTGAATTTGCATAGAAACTCATAAGTTTTAGCCCTTCATTTGCAATGGCGTCTATGTTTGGGGTATTTAAATCTGTAGCACTCATACAAGACAAATCTCCGTAGCCCAGATCATCGGCGAGAATAATAATTATATTAGGCAATTCAGCCGTATCGCTTTTTACGCTTGCAGGTGCAATAATTGAATCTTTCGAATTGTAAGATGTATTGTTTTGACAACTTGCAATAGAACACAAACATCCTAAAAGCAAACTTGTTAAATATCGATATCCAGCTCCTCCTTTCATTTAAAACTACTGATTATTATTTTTTATTTCCTGTTCTACTGAATTTGCAAGCCCGTTCCAGCCCTCTAGTTCTAAGGTCATTGTGTCGGGCAGATTATATGTATTTAGTAATTCTACATCTACTGTTTTTTTCTCTCCTGGCAGCAATGAGAAATAATTATCTGAAAAGGAAACAGGTCGAACTAATTTTTGATTTTCATCAAGAAATTTAAGTCTGTTAAAAAAGGCAATATCGGTCGTTGGGTTTTCAAGGGTAACCCTATACAGACCTTTATCGTCATTTTGAGACTTCATTGTCATTTTCAAATTAACTTTTGGTAAGTCGTTCAGGGCTTCAAATCCGCTGTATAAAGGGCCAGTAGTCGTCCAAGGCCCTTCGTATTTATCCTTTGATCTCCAGTAGAAATTTTCAGAGACTTCGTTGCCCGAGGCATCTTCCAATTGAAGTTGAATAAAATGGACTTGTGATAGATTTTTCGGCATCTCAACAGCTATTATATCGTTTAATACTTCTTCTGGTTTAAAATCAACATTTATGCTATCGCTGTATACTCTTTTTGCGTCCAAATTATATATGGCAATTTTAGATTTGTAGTTCTTGAATTCCTTTGGATAATCATTTACCAGAGTCACTGTGTTTTTAATGAAATCAAACTGAAGATGCAAGGGCTGCAATGCCTTTTTACTGTAATAGAATGCTGCGTTTTTGTCTAAGGACCAATCCCACATCCTACTACATACTTGTTTTACAGGACTGTTATGATACCAAAACAGGACACCCGAGGCAAAACGATCTCCTGCATCCAATTTATTATAGTTCCAATTCTCCCAGATACTCCTAAAGGCCGTAGCACCTACGAGTTGCCCTTTTAAAGCGTAGTCTTCTATACTGTTACTTTCACCAAACTGTTGAATGGCATTGTCATTTTTTGTGGTCATATTATGAAAGGCATTACCGTCCATATAATCCCAAACTTCCTTATTCGGCGGGAAAAGATCTTCTTCGTCCATCATTTCTCGGAGGATTTCCACATTGGGCAAGGTAGCTGTGCCATATTCTGGGCAAAAGCCGTCTATCCTACTACCTCGTTTAGAGGCCGTATTGTCGTAATACTGCATGGGGTTTTCGTATTTATAAGGACTACCATCATGCACTCCACAACACTCCGATTCATATTGATATCCCCTTGTACCATCCAAGGCATTTAAAATCGGCTCAATTTCGATGACTGCTTCCTGTTCGTTGGAAGAGACATAGTACGCCAAACTAGGATGATTACGCAAACGTTTAATGGTTGACTCTACATTTTTGAAATACAAATCCTTATCGGCAGGAGGTTTCGTGTTTCCGGTCATCCAGAATTCGTGCCACACCAAAATCCCTAATTCATCACATAAATCGAAAAACAAATCCGACTCACTTATACCACCGCCCCAAAGTCTGAGCATATTAATGCCAGCGTCTTTAGTCCAGTTCAATTCAGTTCTATATCGAAGGTCTGATGTTTTCAACATTCCCTCAGGAATCCAATTTGCGCCACGAACAAACAATCGTTTTCCATTGACATAAAATACTCTACTACTATCCGGTGTGTTCTGGTCACTTGTTATGGAGCGGATACCGAATCTGGTAGACTTAGGGCGGGATTTTTGACCATCTTCCGATTCAAAATTAAACGTAGCTCTATACAGATGCTGTTCTCCTTTGTTCAGTGGCCACCAAACTTTAGGGTCTTTTATAAGAAGTTCCGGATGAGTCTCGGCAGAAAAAATTACGTCTTTGGTCTCACCTGGATTCAATGAAATTTCTTTTTTCACGGTAATATCGGTATCTTCAATATTGGCAGATACAGAACCTCTTTGAGCCGTTTCCCCTACATTGGTTACCGAAATTCTCAATGTTTGCGCTGATTCCTCCAGTGAAGGCAATTCAAGGTCTGATTTAACAAAAGGGTCATGCAACTTTACGTTGCCAGTCGTATAAAGTTTAATGTCTCTCCAAATGCCGGTATTTCTATCGCGAATGCCGTCAGAAAATGAAAAATCCCAACCGGCTGACATCAACATCGTCACGTCCTTTCCCAGCTCACCGTTGCCACCGTTTGCGTTTTCCACCATCTTCGAAGTTCGTTTATTGAATCTGCTCATTTCGGTTCCTGGATGCTCTACGGGCTCAATGCGAATCGCCAGTACATTTTCTTTCTCCTTCTTCATTACATCGGTAACATCAAACTCTTTTGTAACAAACATACCTTTAATGTTACCGAGTTTTTTTCCATTTAAATATACTTGGGCTATGTAATTGATTCCTTCAAAGCCAAGCCAAGTTCGTTCACCTTCCTTATCTTCGGGAAAATCAAAGGTAGTTCTGAACCAATAGGTATAATATTCACGGCCTTTGTCATATATATCGGGGATGTCTCCCTTGCCCCTTTTATTGTTGAGTCCGTAGTAGGGGTCTGGCATAGATCCATTAGCGACTAAACTCGTTAGAACCGTACCCGGTACGATAGCAGATAGCCAATCTTTGCTATTATAATCAGACTGCGCTATTAACTCGCCGTTATCACTTACTAAACTGTCCGGAGCCATTTGCCAATTATAATCGCCTTCGTGATGCTTCTTTGAGGTAAGTGTTATAGACTTTGAAAATTCAGTACTATCTGTATCCTTTGTTTCTTGACAGCTATTAAGAGATAAAAACATTAAAGAAAAAATTAAACATATCATCTCAACGTTTTTTAGATTAATGCTAAATTTTTGGTGTATCATAATTTGTTTCAATATTATTTTTTAGATTTTATTCTTTTGATGGAGATATTAAGACCTGACCATCTTTCTTCAACTGTTTGGCTATTTCAGTATAAGAAACATCCTGCACCGTACTATTATTTTCTAAAGCCAAAACTGCGACAGTTGCTGCGCTTTGTCCCAAAATCATAAAAACAGGTTCCATACGGATAGAGCCATAAGCAATATGTGAACTGGAAACTGCTACGGGAACTATTAGATTGGAACACTCTTCTTTTTTTGGTAAAATAGTACCTAGATGAATTTGATAGGGCTTTTTTGGTTTTATACCAATGTCCCCTTCATTCTGAACATGACCCTCTGGGGTAATATAGCGCTGCACGTTATGTGAATCCATGGTATAGGATCCCATCCCAATAGATTTTTCGACTGGGGTCTTACCGAGAATTTCATGTTCGGTCATTACATAGTTGCCAACCATTCGCCGTGCTTCCCTTACGTATATTTGGTGTGGCCAGTTATTATTATCCTCAAATTCATCCTTTGCTAAGCCCCAAGTATTAAATTCTGACTGCACGTCGGCAGGAATTCGCGAGTCCGTTGCTATGAAATACATTAATCCTTTTTGGTAGTCTTCATGCTCTTTAATAATTTCTCGGCGTCTTTCGTAGGAAGCTTCTGGGTAGTCATAATTCATTCCAATATTATCTGTACTGAAAGGACCATGATTATTAGTATCTGTTTTTAAGTTCGGAATAGCATCAAATTTTCTAAAGGTTTGATTCCATCCACTTTCATAAACCCGTGCCAATAGCTCGTATTGTTGGGGGTCATAATTGTCTGGCTTATCAAACGGTTTACGGTTTTCAGGATTGTTGGTCAAACACATCCTAAAACAATAGGCCTGTAACTTTTTGTCACCATTCCCTCTTTCGCCTGGGTCATCGCCGGATATCTTAGGGAGGATACCACTTGAGGCATCGTTAGGTATTTTATAAGGACTTATTTTTCTATCACCAAAATTATGCTTGTGGTGCAAAATTCCTACTTGGATACCGTTCCATTCCTCGTTATAAATTTTATTCGACTCCCGTCCAACATGATAATTCACTCCTGCGGCTGCCATCAAATCGCCTTCGTAAGTGGCATCGATAAAAATTTTACCTTGATAGACTGTTCCGTTTAGGGTAGTTATCGAGTTGATTTTGCCATCTTTCATTTTAACCCCATTTTCACGGTTTAGATAGGAATCACGATGGACGGTAATATCGTAATCCTTTAGAAAATCCTCAAAGATACTTTCGGCGATATGGGGTTCAAAAATCCACATGGTTTTGTTCTTGCCGTCGATAGCGGGTGTGCCCTGACCCACGTTTCCATAACTTTCTTGGGTTTGCCATTTCCAGTTTTCGTCCTTATCATAATAATTATAGACTTTTTGATAGAATTCTCGAGATAAGCCGCCAATAACACTTTTATCGCCAGTATCGGTAAAGCCAAGTCCAGAAGATGATAGACCACCAAGATGAATATCAGGGGAAACTACAATTACGGATTTACCCATTTTTACGGTCTGAACGGCAGCTGTGATGGCTGCAGATGTCCCTCCATAAATAATTACATCCGCACTATTGGCTTTATTGCTAGGCTGCTTATCTTGGCTATCACAGGAAAGGTATGGCGTGATAAGAATTGTTAGGTAGACTAAGAGTCTCATATTTATTATCAATTTTTTACTTCAATTAAAATTTGTTCTTTTACTATTTAGTAATTTGAGCAATTCTCGTTTCATCATTTTAGCAATCTCAGGACTTTCCTTTAATAAATTCTTTGATTCTGAAGGGTCTATGGATAAGTCATACAATTCATCGGTAGCACTATTATGATCCCGTTTCGAGCCATGAATGAACTTCCATTTGCCCATTCTTAATCCAAAAATATTATTGCTGGACTGAACAATTACAGACCTTCTTAGACCCTTATACTCCCCTTTCAAAACTCCCGTTAAATCGAATCCATCCAAAGCTGCATCATCAGGTAGCACGATATTTAAGATACCTGCCAAACTAGGCATCACGTCGTTCAATGCAAACAATTGATGACTTTTAATACCAGCAGGAATTTGTTTAGGCCACCTTACTATAAGCGGTGTTCTTACTCCACCTTCCCATGCAGTAGATTTTGCACCCTTTAAATTACCATTGGGATAGTGCGCAATAAATCCATTAGGATTCAAGGATTCCTTAGTAGGATAATTATCTATATCCACTGGATGTCCACCACCTCGATTACGCTTATCGGAGTCCTCAATACCTTTATAGGAAATTTTAAAGGCGGAACCATTATCGCTAGCAAACAGAACAATGGTGTTATCGGTCAGATTATTTTCGGCCAGAGCATTTAGAAGTTGACCAACTGAATCGTCTAGCTCATTGACATAATCACCATACTGGCCTGCTTGGGTCTTATTCTTAAAATTCTCACTTGGCGCTAAAGGCGTATGTGGAACGTAGGGGGCAAAATAAAGGAAGAAAGGAGATGTTTCAGTACTTTGTTCTCTTATAAAATTCAAACTACTATTGGTGATGTAGGATAAATAGTCTTCCATTGCAATGGCTTCAAGATGTTCTGTACCCTGAGCTGCTTCGGTCGTGTAATAAGGATGGTCTAAGATTGCCACAATTTTCTTACCATCCAAAATCCAACATTCACTAGCGCAGCTAAATCCAAGCCATTTATCAAATCCATGGTCAATTGGGCCGTCATGTACGGGTTTTGTAATATCCAAGTTGGCACCGTTTTTATCAGCTTTAAACATTCCATAGCCTACTGGATGTTGACCATCTGTGGTTTGGAACGAAGTTCCTAAATGCCACTTTCCAAAACCAGCGGTTACGTAGCCATTTTGCTTTAACATTGCGGGAAGGGTTAGCTGGTCTTTCTCAATCATTGAACGTTCATAGTTGCGCATGACTCCAGATTCATTCCAGCTTCGCCATGGATAGGTACCGGTCATTAAGGCGTAACGCGTCGGGGAACAAACTGCTATTGGGCAGTAGGCATTTGTAAGGCTAATACCCTCAGATGCCAACTTGTCTAAATTAGATGTTGGAATCAATGAGTTTTCGTTATAGTACCCTATATCGCCGTAACCCAAATCATCTGCAAGTATGATGACTATATTTGGTGGACGACTTTTATCGTATTCCTTCTTCTGTCCTTTACAAGAAGAAATAAAGAACAATAGAGAGAGACTAAGAATTGTAAGAGATGAATGCGTGTACTGTTTAAAATAGATTAACATTTTCACTAGCAAATTATGGTCATACATTCAATTCCTAAACTATGGTTATTATGCAAATGCAAGGAACCGATCAATTGTCAATAATGAAAGGAACAGAGTTGCGTTATTATTGCAACCCGTTCCCCTACTAACTCAAACTATTAATCATTTTCAGTAACCAGGATTCTGATCACTTTGGTCTAGGGCAGCATTATTATCGATTTCGTCCTGTGGAATAGGAAAAACCAAATCATTTTCACTGATTCCGGAAGTTCTATTTTTAGACGAAAGTATAGGTATCGCTTGACCTGTTCGCAATAGGTCAAACCATCTTTTTCCTTCGGAAACCAACTCATGGCTCCTTTCGTCGAAAACAGCATTTCTGAACTCTTCCTGTGACAAACTACTCAAATCGACCGAAGATGGTGAGATGATGGGAAACCCATAGCCCCTCCTTCGTACTCTGTTGAGGGCATCGTAAGCTAGCGGTGTAGGACCGTTGATCTCATTTTCTGCTTCGGCAAGAATCAAAAGAATCTCAGCATATCTAACTATTGGATAATCGGTGGCATGGTTGGTACTACCTTGCGACCCTATAGGATCTCTGTACTTTCCAAAAGCATAAAACGGACTATTTGTTTCCCTAAGATTCACGAACTGACCATTATCACCTATAAAAGTTTCATATAATGCATATTGCCTTCTAGGATCATTTTCATCCCAGTCTGTCCATATCTCGGCCTCGTCATCACCTTGTATCACCCTAAAGGCAGCACTACCATAAGGGTTATTACTGCCGCCATTCGCAAACCACGCCGGTAAACCACTCCCATAATTTCTTAGGTTGGAATATTTTATGGAAAACAAATACTCATTGTGACCTTCATTGTCGATACTAAATACACTCTCGTAATTGGGAAGTAGCGAATACATCCCAGTATTGATTATTTCCTGAGCTATGGTCTTGGCTTGTTCGAAATCACCAAGCGTGA
Organism: Flagellimonas maritima; assembly: GCF_003269425.1. NCBI lineage: Bacteria > Pseudomonadati > Bacteroidota > Flavobacteriia > Flavobacteriales > Flavobacteriaceae > Flagellimonas > Flagellimonas maritima. Next base: position 736,692 of record NZ_CP030104.1, read on the forward strand.
GATAAACCTGTGCAAGAAGTCCCAAAGCCGAACCTCGTGTAGGCCTGCCCTGTTCTGAATCTGAAACAGTTATGGGCAGATTTGACCTTGCAAATTGCAAATCAGCTAAAATGGACTCATATACTTCGTCGACTGTCGCCCGTGGTGTCGCAATATTGTCCAGACCTTCCGTATAGTCAAGTCTTAATGGTACTCCTCCATAAAGTCGAACTAATTCAAAATAGGAAAATGCCCTAACAAACCTTCCCTCGGCAACAATTTCATTTCTTCTACCGTCTGGAATTTCGGAAATCTCCGCTACACGCTGTACTACAATATTAGCCAGGTTAATACTAGAGTAATACCCTGTCCACATTTCAGCATTTTGAGAATTTGCAGCATCCATGGTGTAAATATCAACACTGGTCAAAGCGGGATTGGGAAATTCATGTTTGGCATGGTCTGACCTCAATTCGGTAAGGGTGCTGTACCATCTTCGGTACACATTTATCTGCAAAGGTCTGTACATGGCATTAGCTGCAGCTACAGCATCATCCTCGTTTTGGTAAAAGTTGCCGGTCGACCTAAAATCTATCACTTCTTCCTCTAGAGCTTCATTACAAGAAACATATAAGAGTGATATAATAATCAATAAGATATAATTAGTTTTCATATAATATATTATTATGGTTGTATTAAAATTCCAATTCCAATCCGAAGAGATACGATTTGTTGGTAGGATATGCCCCTGCATCAACGCCTAAGCGTAAATCGGTTCCACCACCGAATGTATTTACTTCTGGGTCATATCCGCTATAGTCACTTATAGTGATTAAGTTTTGCCCAGTAAGATAAAACCTCGCGCTGCTAAAAAACTTTAATTTTTCAGGTTTGATTCTGTAGCCTAATGTAATATTCCGTAATCTTAGAAATGAGGCGCTTTCCAAGAAACGATCTGAAGGTAGGAGCGGAGAGTTTCCAGAAACTCTTGGAAATTGCGCTGTTCTGTCTTGATTTTCGGGAGTCCACCTGTCTAGAACAGCTGTAATCTGATTGCGATTGCCTGTTGGATTGGCATAAAGGAACCTGTTAAAGTTAAATATTTCACCGCCTTGAACACCCTGTAAGAAAAAGCTCAGATCAAAATTTCTATACTCCATAGTCGAGGTAAAACCATAAATAAAATCCGGATATGGACTGCCGATTATAGTTCTGTCATCAGAATTTATTTCTCCATCGTCATTCAGGTCAGCATAAACAATATCTCCTGTCTCACTTAACAATGTTTCGGTCTCATATCCGAAAAAAGTTCCAAGCTCTTCTCCTTCCCTAACAATATTTACCGGGAATCTAAAATTCGAGGCAATAGTATTCCCAAAGAATTCGTTAGTATCTCCTAAAGAAATTACCTCGTTTCTATTAAAAGAGATATTCGCATCTATATTCCAAGAAAATTCACCTGCAAATGGTAAAGCATTAATAGCAAACTCAAATCCTTCGTTACGAATTTCACCAACGTTTTCAAGTACTGAAGAAAATCCCGCAGTTGGTGGTAAAGGTCGATTGACCAATAAATCAGAAGTATTCTTAACATAGTAGTCCGCAACAAAACTTACACGTCCACCCAATAGTCCTAAATCAAGACCTGCATTAAATTGTGAAGTTGTTTCCCACTTTAAATCCGGATTTCCAATATTGGCTGGCGACAATCCGATAACTAAACCGTCATCTGTACCAAGAATATAATTGTTTGCCTCTATACGTTCCAATGATTGATAGGAACCGATTTCTTGGTTGCCACTTAAACCATAGCTCAACCTTAATTTTAAATTATTTATGGTTTTTGAATCCTTCAAGAACTCCTCATTACTTATCCGCCAAGCGAAAGATCCAGAAGGAAAAAATCCCCATTTCCTATCCCTTCCAAACCTAGAAGACCCATCGGCCCTTCCCGTTAGGGTGAAGAGATATTTATCTTTATAGATATAGTTTATTCTTGCCAAACTGGATAATAACAAGGATTTTGAGGTACCGGAATTTGGTGTATTGATATCCTCCCCTGCGCTTAAATCAACGCCTTGTAAATCATCCGACAAAAAATTTGACGCACTGGCGAGTGTGAATATGGATTTATCTTGTTGAGAAGTGAAACCTACGGTTGCAGAAAAATCGTGATTACCAATATCTTTCTTATAATCCATAAGCAATTCTATCAGATAGGACGTATCCTCTCTATGGGTTCTAGTTGCAAGCCCAGCCGGCTCACCAAAACGGACGGTTCGGCCTTGATAGTTTGTGTCAAAACTACTTAGGTAATCAATTCCGAATCGGCTTGTAAATTTAAAGGCCTCGCTAAAATCGATTTCGATTGCCGTCGTTCCCAATAGTCTTGAAAGTTCCGTTATTCTATTTACATCCAGCGCCTGAGCCAATGGATTGCTTACAGGACCGCTATATACGTAATCCTCCAAACTGGTATATGAACCATCTTCCTGCCTTGGAGTAAGAGTGGGAGAGGCGTGTATGGCAGCATTGACTGTATTTTCTAAAGTCCCGAATCCTGTTTCTGGCCTGTCATTTACGGATTTACTGGCATTTATACTTGTGACGACTTTTAGATAGTCGTTAATTCCTTGGTCCAAGTTTAGGCCTATAGACGCCCTTTTAAATCCTGTATCGATAATAATCCCTTCTTGGTCAAAGAAATTTCCATTTATTGCGTAGGTTGAATTATCCCCTCCTCCCAAAAAAGAGATTCCTATGTTGGTAATAAAGGCTTGTCTAAAAATTTCATCCTGCCAATCAGTGTCTGTAGTGACAGCGGATAAATCAGGAAAAGGAAGGTCTGCGCCGTCATTGACAGCACGCTCATTTGCCAAGACGGCAAATTGTTGGCTGTTCATCAAATCCAATTCTCTACGAACTTTCTGAACACCTGTAAAGGAATTGATCTGTATTTTTCCCTTACCCTTTTTACCGGATTTTGTAGTGATTATAACAACGCCGTTAGCACCTCTGGAACCATATATTGCTGTTGCAGAAGCATCCTTCAAAATTTCTATGGATTGAATATTGTTCGGATCGATTGCAGATAGCGGATTGGTAAGGTTACGGTTGGCAGTGTTATAGACTGGGAAACCATCTATCACATACAATGGCTCATTTCCTCCCACAATTGAATTTCCACCTCTTATACGAATGCTCATAGCACCACCTGGCGCTGCAGATACCTGTGTTACCTGTACACCAGCAGCACGACCTTGTATAAGCTGGTCCACTGAGGTCGTTTTCTGAACGCTCAACTCTTCTTCGCTTATAGAGGATACTGACCCTGTCAAGTCACTTTTCTTTACGGAACCATAACCTATTACTACAATTTCATCCAAAAGAGCAGTACTTTCTTGAAGGGTTATGGTCAGTTCGGATTCGTTACCTACCGGTATCTCCTTGGGAGTAAAACCTATATAAGAAACTAACAGTACTGAACTCCGATTTGTTACATTTATTGAAAAATTCCCATCAAAATCAGACTGTGTTCCGTTGGTAGTACCTTTTTCAATTATACTTGCGCCAGGTAGGGGTCGTCCTTGCGTATCCAATACCTTTCCTGTAATAATTTGTTGAATTAAAATATCCCGATTATCTCTATTTTCGAAATCAGCACTTTGATTTTTGGATTTTTTTACAACTGCTATAGTTTTTGAATCAATAAAACTATAAGTCATATTGATCGGAAGTAAAAATCTTTCGAGCAGTATGCTAGTTTTAATCACGCCCTTTTCTAAATCCAATACTGGGGCCTTCTCCAGTAAATCATCTTGGTATACAAAATTGTAACTTGTTTGAAGGTTGATCACTTTCAAGGCTTGTTTAATTGTCATCCTTTGGTTTTGATCAATCTTTATGTCTGCATTTTGGGAAAAACCATGTTTTGGACCTAGTGCAAAAGCGATGGTACAAAACAGAAACAGACAAGTTCTCATAATAATGTTCAGAAAAGAAAATCTTGAATTAGATATTCTTTCAATTAAGTTAATTTCCATAAATTCACATAGTTTAGTTAGGTTTCATATTTAATTAAATGGTATGGATAAAGGCTATGACGGTGGTACGGATTAGCCTTTTCCTTTTTTTATTCTATAATCACTACATTATTCTTTGTTTTAAAGGCAACTTCTCCTCCACTGGTAGTTTCAAATAACTTCAAAATATCCTCAATTGAATTTGTCCTTTCCAGAACTCCAGAGAATTTAATACTCTTTAATTTTGGAGAATTAAAGAATACTTCTACATTATACCATCTTGATAAAGTTTCCATTATCTCACTCAATGGTTCTTCATCAAAATTGAACAAGCCTTTGACCCATGCAATTTCTTTAGAAGCGTCTACTGGATAGATTTCTATAGTATTGGATTCCAATTCGGTTTTTGATTGTTCATTGGGCAAAAGATCCTTTGCTGATATACCTTTCCTGATACGTATTTTTCCTCCAGCCAATGTGGTAAGTATTTCTTTCGTGTTTTTATAAGCTTCAATGTTAAATTCGGTTCCCAAAACCTTAATTTGCTGATTACCTGTCATAACCAAAAAGGGTGCACCTTCATTATCTGTGCTCGAGGAAACTTCCAGGTATGCCTCTCCATAAACCAACTCTACTTTTCGTGGTTCCCCAATTTTAAAAGAGACTGGATATCTGAGCTCAGATTCTGAATTTAACCACACTTTGGTACCATCTGCCAATTGCACAAAAAATTCGCCGCCTCTTGGAATTTTCAATGAATTGTATCTAATTTCGCCGTCATCGGAAACATCGTCATAAATTAAGTGTTCTCCGTTGCTACTGGCGTAATCTTTATCAAACGATTTTCCTTTCTCCAACAATATTTTTTGTCCATCCTCCAAAGTCAATGTTGCCTTGTCTGCTCCAATTTTGATATTTGATTTAGGAGTTATTAGAGCTTCGGTGCGGTATTGACGATTAAAGTACAGTCCCATTACAAGTAGTATAGAGGCGGCAATTGCTATCCTTTTAAAATTCTTGATCATCGATTTTTTTTCCGCCAATCTTACCTTCCTTTTGATGGATTTCTTTTTACTATCTAAATCATTATCTAGCATGCATAAGGATATTAGGAATTCTATTCGGACATAATTATAAATTGATGGGGCATTGACCTTATTTTTAAGAGCTAAGTCAAGCTTTTGTAGTTCTTTGGAGTCAGCCTCACCATTTAAAAACTTTACTAAAATTTTATTTAGTTTTGAATTTAGCATATTTCCGAATCTATTAATTATTACGTGTAATTTTTATACACCCCTTCCTTTTTTCAAACTTTTTTTTTGATTTCAATAATATTTACATGTATATTTCAAATACTTTATCTAGGCAATATGGAAATTGACGAAAATTATTATTTAGCCAACAGGCTCCGTTCCGGTGATTACGATGCTTTCGATTTATTGATAGAGAAGTATTACAATAACCTCTACGTCTATGCCCTCAAATTGATAAATGAACAGTGCAAGGCTGAAGATATAGTTCAAAATGTTTTTACGAATATTTGGATTTCCAGAAAGAATATTAACCCTGAACTTTCTATAAAAAGTTTTTTATATAAATCCGTTTACAATGAATTTATTGACCAATATCGGAAAAACAAACCAGTATTGTATTTAGAAAAGATTTACTTGGAATCATTAGAGCGAACAGTAGAAAACGATTACAAAAATTTCGATAAACTTTTAGTAAAATTGGATATAGAAATTAATAAGCTGCCAACAAAATGTCGGAAAATTTTTCTATTAAATAAAAAAGAAGGCCTTACGCATAAGGAAATTGCCGATTATCTAGGTATCTCAACCAAGACTATTGAAGGACATATGACTAAGGCCTATAAAATATTGAGCTATAAATTGGGTGATATGTACAATAATATATTGTTTATACTATTTTCTGGACCTTCAACAACGTGAGGTTATTGGTAAAGGTTTTGAACTTTGATAACTGTTAATCTAGCTCGTATTTCCTAACACAAAGCCATAATCATTGCCCTAAACATCAATCAAACTATTTTTTATCTCAATTTAGCTTATAGGTTGATTACCTCAAAGAATATTCCTTTATAAAATTTTCGCTTCTGATAGAATACATAGCTCTAATGCTGATAGTATCATACTTTTTGAATTATCATTTTTTTAAAATTTATATAATTTGAACTACTCAAATTCTATCTGGACTTGAGATTTGTACTTTTTGCTTATGCTCCATGGACAGCATATTACAGAACTATTAAAATACGCTCACCTTCTTCAACATTCCATAAGGACAATCTTATTTTGATTCTTAATGTTATGCACTGAGGAATAGGTTCTATAGTAACTCCCAGACCCACTGTGCACTATTATTTGTTGAGTTATTATCGGCTCTAAGTCGGCTATTATCAGAATTTAAAAACCTCATATTGGCGCCATTTTCCTTATTTGTTAGTTTAAACCAATTGCCATTGACAATTCCAGGTTTCCAAAATGCTGAATCAGAGGCTCCAGCTCCATTCCCACGTATTCTAAATGAATCATTATTTTTACTATAGGCAAATCCATTGGTACTTTGATTTTTAATTTTATAGTAGCCATTTCCAGCATCGAGAAACATCCAGTAAGCGGCATTTCCGCTACCTTGGCCATTTCCACGAAGTCTATTGGAATCATCCGATTTTAGATACGCAAACTTCCCACTTTCTCGATTTTTTAGTCGCAACCATACGCCAGTTGGAGGTAAAGGCGATGACTCAGAAGCAGAACCGGTAAATGTAGTAATTGATTTTTTGGGCAGTGCCACTATCATACTACTGGTACTTGGTATACTTGATTTTTCATCCAAATTTTCTGAACCTGAAGTTCTGTATGGAGTTAAAGAGCTATTAAATCCATTAAAATTGATATCTACATCCTGAGATTGAGAAGAATTGTTAACCGCTACAATGGTAACTTTGCTATTGTTATTATTTTTATAAGCAGAAATATAAATGTTTGAATACGGGCTTGCGTTTGAGACACTAATTCTTTTCCAACCAGGTTTTATGAATTTTGAAAATTGTCCTAACGCATAGAATGTTTTGTATATCGTATAATTTGTAGACCCGTCCAATCTTATTAAACCGTTTAATTTTGATGGATGGTTTGTCACCATCCACCAATAGTGGAATGTTTCAACATTTGCTTGAACAAAATACTTGTGTATATATTCGCCAAGTTTGATTGCACCATCAATTTCCTGCAGGTTTTCAATCCAATATTCGGTATGCCATATTGGTTTGCCGTAATTTGAATAGTCCTCAAAACTAATTGGTCCATAACTATGACCACATATAATATCTACGTTATTTTGAATATCAGAACTTGTAAGTTTCCATTTCTCATTGTCTATATCTCCCCATCTGGTTTCTTCGGGATAGAATATTTTAGTTGAACCCAGACCTGCGGCATTCATCCTCCATGTTAAGTCATCGGCAATAAAGTCCTTCAATTTTCCATAATCCCAAATCATTGACTCCCAAGTCTTATAGCCAGGTTCATTTTGGGGGGAAATTCCATAATAGTCCACATTTTCAAAATTCTTCATCCTCTTTACATACTCAGACAGGAAGACTGCATAGTCTGAAAAATTTTCTGTTTTCAATTTACCGCCATCAGTTTTACTATTATTGGTTTTCATCCAGGCTGGAGCAGTCCAGCAAGATGCCCAAATTTTGTTAACACCTCTATTTTTAGCTTGGTTGGCTACCCATGCATTGGCTTTAAATTTGGGATTGGACCATAACCATGTATTAGAGTCAGGCCTAACGTTTGGGTCAATTCTCTGTCTTAATATCGATAGGCCTATATTATTTCCGTCAGTTCTAAAAAAGCGATTTATTATCTCATTTCGCTTATTATGATTTTCGATGTCATCCGATAACCATGCATCGCTTGCTCCAATACCTTGAATAGTCTGTTTTTCATTGTTCCAGTTAATAGTCACCGATGAACTACTGGCTTCTAGACTGGTTGAAAACTTTGCATCATTATTTTCAACATCTTGATTAAAACCAACTTCCTCATTATCATTATCAACCGAACAACCTGTAACAATTAACATCAAAAACGGTAAAAAAAATAATTTCCTACATAGTTTCGTAGCTATAAATCTTTTACGCAATATAATATTCGAAGGAAACTTTCTCCCTAAAATTGTTTTCTTGACCATGGCTATATTTTAAATTTAAAATAAAAATTGTTTGAAAAAACTTGTATTTTTAAGAACACGGAAATTTGGTTCGATACTGAATAATATAGATGTATAACTAGAACTATTCTGAGTAAAATAATCTTCGACTAAAACCCACTTATTCAATTCAACAATTATTCAATTCGTATTACCTTTTATTGATGTATTCTTATTTATTACGTGCAAATATTACAAGACCCTTACTATTTTATAAAAAATATTATTTTACTATCAATAAATTCCGTTTTGAAAATGGTTCAGGAAAATAATTTCAGCACTAATCAACAAAAGTCGTAGCCATCAAACTGCTGACATTCCCGTAGGACTAGATTTAATTAGATTGTATCAAACCAAGGCTATATCCGCACTATTAAAGTAATTGTGGTAATAAGTTTCTACAGGAGTGAATTTCAATATTAACCTCGATTTTAAGCTGTCCTATTTTTAGGGAAGGCTACAATTAAACTAACTATCGTAGGAAAGTCTTCACATTTTTATTCCTAAAAACATCTTGATATGGCACTCATTACAGAAATAATTAAACTTAAACCAAGGGTGTCGTCAGATTAATACGTATTAAAAATGGAGTATTGGATATTGAAACTGGTCAAACATTATATTTATGTAGTAAATGTCTGGAGTTAATTTAAATTCAATGTGCTATGAGTAATATGCTTTAAATTTTATTCTCAATGGTTGAGTAAAGTCATTACAAGGATATGTTCTAAAACATACTGCGATTTAATATGCGTGGCTTTGGAGAGGTTTTAAAACATATCTGGATAATATTATGTAGATAAATTTACAATTTGTAAAAACAGTAGGGTCAATCTTTACCAGATAGACCAAGCTTTAATTAACGATTCTCACTAACAAATTTAAATTTTGTTAGAATTGGGCTTTGGCCCAAGATTTAATTTAGGATTATTGTTTAAGAAAACATTGTTGTAAATAATACATAGTTTCAAGCATCTTTATTTTCTTAAAACGTCCTCAGCAATCAGAGGATAGATTATAGAATCCACTGTAACTGTCTAATTTTTTTGTAATCATAATGATAAAGCTATCTATAAAACATTCTTTTCAAAAGGTAAACTCTGTGATTTTATTTTTCGGGATAGCATTTATATTATTCTTTCTATTACCAGATATTCTTTATAGTCAAAATAACGCTTTAAAAAAACCCAATATAATCATTATCATGGCAGATGACCTTGGTTTTGGTGATGTAGGTTTTAATGGCAATGTATTTATTAAAACCCCGGAATTGGATAAAATGGCCTCTGAGGCGTTGGTCTTTGATAGGTTCTACGCTGCCGCACCTATTTGCTCTCCCACCCGAGCAAGCGTATTAACAGGAAGAAATGCTATGAGGCAAGGTATTTTTGGCCCGCACACCGCAGGCATTCGAACAGGTGAAACCACTATTGCCGAGATATTGAAGGAAGAAGGCTATACTACAGGTATTTTTGGAAAATGGCATCTAGGTTGGATAATGCCCGACGCCGAAGTTGAAGATCGAGGCTTCTATTCACCACCTTGGCATCACGGTTTTGATGAAAGTTTCGTAACCAAATCGGCAATGCCCACTTGGAATCCAACCGTAACCCCTTGGGACATGTGGGCCAACAAGGAAGGTGAAATGTGGACGACCTCTTTTTATCTTCAGGATAAGGTATTAGTGAAAGATAATTTGGCCGGGGATGATAGTCGGGTTATTATGGATAGGGTCGTTCCTTTTGTAGAGAAAGCAGCTGATCGAAACATTCCGTTTTTAGCCTGTATTTGGTTGCATACCCCACATGAACCCGTCGTGGCCGGACCTGCATATAGGGCTATGTACGCACAATACTCGGAAGAAAAGCAGCATTACTTAGGAGCGATAACTGCAATGGATGAACAAATCGGTAGGCTGAGAAAAAAGTTAACAGAGATGGGCATTGCAGATGATACAATTATCTGGTTTGTGAGCGACAATGGCCCCTCATCTTACCCAACAGAAAGGGGTATAGCCTCTGCTGGTAAATTTAGGGGCTCTAAACATACCATTTATGAAGGAGGTATCCGCGTGCCGTCAATTCTGGAATGGCCAGGCAGCATAGCACCTCTCAGGACCACCTTTATGGCCACTACCAGCGATATGATGCCAACTCTCCTAAGTTTGATCGATAGCGATTATAAATCCAAAGTGCCACTGGACGGAATTGATATGACAGCTAAGCTAAAAAACCCGGACGAAGAACGTACAGGTTACCTTTTTTTCGCTTGGCAGCGTCTTTATAATAAAATAAACCAGCAAGCCATAATGGATAATCAATTTAAGTACTTGATAGATGGAGGACGAGAGGAACTTTACGATTTAAAAAAGGACCCTGAAGAGTCAAACAATATTATAGATAAGAAAGCAGAGAAAGCAAAAGAATTAAAATCTGAATTGGCAAAGTGGAATAAATCGACTTTTATGAGTCGAGAGGGTAGCGATTTCAGATACTAAACCCTTACTGTTTTGGTTCTTGTTTTGCCATCTTGAAAAGTATTAAGAGCAATACAAAACTGGCTGTGAATAATGTGGAAGTCAGGGATTCCATACTTGGAATCTACTAAGATTGTGTCTAGAAAAACATAAGAGCTGTTTGAGAATTAATTCTAAAAAACCGTTTTCTAAAAACAATGTTGGAAATACATACAAATCCATTTGAGTAGTTGCAAATATGTCAAGTTTATACCTTAGGAATTCTATCAAAAAAGTTTTGGACAGTTTATTTTGGAAATTCTTGATTATAAATATTCTAGTACATCGATGCCCTTTAACATATAATAAGACCGTGAAATTTTATTTAAAACAGTAAATCACAATCCGCCATGATTAAAATAAAATTTTTTCTCTTAACCATTTTGGTCGCTTTTTGCTGCTGTAAGAACAATCAATCAGTGGTTGAGACCAATCCAAAAAATTCGCATAAAGTTGAAGATAGGCCAAATTTCTTTTTCTACTTGGCCGATGACCAAGACCAATTGGACTATGGGTGCTATGGAAATCCCAAAGTAAACACTTCAAATGTGGATGAACTCGCAAAACAGGGTATGCGTTTCACAAATTTTTATACAGCACAGGCTATTTGTGCCCCCGCCAGATCGCAAATTTTTACAGGAATGTACCCGATGAAGAATGGGTGTATGGCAAATCATTTGCCTGTAAAAGAAAATATTTCAAGCGTGGTAAATCTTCTTAAAGCTGAAGGTTATGACGTTGTTTTGGCTGGCAAAAACCATGTTGCACCAAATTCAGTGTTTAATTGGACGCATTATTTTGAATCCATTGACCATAGATATCTACCCTTTAAAAAGATTGAATCCTATCTGGCGAATGTAAAAAAGCCCTTTTGCATTTTTATAACTTCTGACTACCCCCATGGGCCATACCCTAAAATTTCACAATATTCAAAAGCAGATATTTTCAGATTACCATACTATAAAGGAGAAACCAAGAATCGTCGGACCGGATATTACCAGAACATTCTCGATGACAACATTCAGTTAGGTAAAATCTTAAATATGGTAGACACTTATGGATTAAGGGATAACTCTATATTTATATATGCTGCCGATCACGGTATTTCTGGCAAGTACGGTTTAAATGAGGAAGGTTTGAAGGTCCCGTTTATTGTAAGATGGCCTAAGATTGTGAAACCTAATTCCACGAATTATACTTTGCTTTCTTTTATAGACGTATTACCTACTTTTTTAGAAGCAGCAAAGGCTGAAATACCAAAATCGATAGACGGTAAAAGTTTTCTTAAGAACTTAAAAGGTAACACAGAAGAAATTCATGACCACATTTTTGGTATAGCTACTAAACAAAATATTCAAAACTGCAAAGTATTTCCATCAAGAATGGCCAGGGGCAAAAGATTCAAATTAATACGTAATTACAATGCAATGGAAGTATCACAATCCAATTTGGGCAAGAACGCTATCGTCAATGAATTTATCAAACTGGGTTCAGAGTCATTTCCAAATATCCCCTATGAAGAACTCTACGACCTAAAAGAAGACCCGTACCAAAATAAAAATTTGGCATTAGATAGTAAGTATGAGTTTGAAAAAAATACACTATCCGAAGAATTGAGCAATTGGATGATCGCTCAAAAAGATTTTTTGATAACCGAGAAAATGCCATTGATAAAACCAACATTACATCCGTTGGACATACCGAGCAAATGGAACGTTGTCCCTAAAGAACTTGAAGGAAAGCTGCACCAAGAGGATTATATGAATTTACATTATTGATGTTTGATGATGAACAGGTGTTTGGTATACATTTCGTTGTCGGATAAAAAAAGCTATGATCTTAGTGGCTAAAATGGTCAAGGATAACAAAAAGCAATATTTCGAACCGAACTTACAAGTTTTGATGGAGAAGAAGCATTATTAAAATATTAAATATCATGGAATTAAAAAGTAAAAATTTCATTGCTCTTATTACACTTTTTATAGTAGTGGGTTGCGGTTTTAAATCTGGCAAGAGCCTATCACTTAATTCTAAGTCAGGAACAGAAGCGAATGCAGAAAAACAAAACATACTGTTCATAGCTATAGACGATCTTAGACCAATGATAAGTTCTTATGGAGAGACTCAAATGGTAACGCCCAATATTGATAGGCTTGCATCTGAAGGAATTCAATTTAATAATGCCTTTACAAATATTGCAGTGTGCGGTGCAAGTAGAGCTAGTATCATGACCGGTATAAGACCGAGCTATAGAAGATTCAATGATTATACTAGCAGGGCATCGACCGACGTTCCCAATGCGGTGACATTAAATCAGCTCTTTAAAGAAAATGGCTACGAAACCATTTCTTATGGTAAAATATACCATCATCCCGATGATAATAAAGAACACTGGACAGAAATGGACAATGGTTCAAAACAAAATGATTATCAAGATTTGAATTCAATAGCCAAACGTTTGAATGGAGAATTGGGATCTCATGGCAAAAAAGGTCCGGTCATTGAATACCCCGATGTTTCTGATTATTCTTACAATGATGGAAAAGTCACAAAAAAAGCCATCAATAAATTAAGAGAATTAAAAACTTCCAATAAGCCCTTTTTTATGGCTTTGGGATATGTAGCGCCCCATCTCCCCTTTATACAACCAAAAAAATATTGGGACCTATATAATCATGAATCCATAGAACTGGCCAAGAATGGTTATCAACCTGAAAATGCACCTTATATCTCAATGGCTTCACAACATTATTCTTCAGAATTGAGAAATATGTACCTGGATATACCTAAGAAAGGAAACCTTAATGATGAACTTTCGCGGAATCTTGTTCATGGTTACTATGCTAGCGTTAGCTATATGGATGCGTTAATAGGAGAGGTTATTCAGAGTTTAGACGACTTGGGTTTAAGAGAGAATACAACCATTGTTTTATGGAGCGATCACGGTTTTTTCCTAGGAGAGCACGGGATGTGGTGTAAACATAGTACTTTTTATGAAGCTATTAAAATACCGCTTATCATCTCATCGTCCAAGTATAAAAATAATCAAACCACACAATCGATGACAGAACTCGTAGATATATACCCGACATTATGTGATATCGCCCAATTGGACGCTCCCGATTATTTACATGGAATGAGTTTGATTCCAGTATTAACAAATCCTGAGAAAATATTAAAAACCGAAATTTATACCAGGTATAAGGAAGGTGAAGCAGTAGTAGATATAGATTATTCCTATACTGAATTTTATAGAGACGGACAGTACCTAGGCAATATGCTGTACAATTTAAATACTGATAGCGAACAGAATACAAATATTTCAAAAGAACCAAGTGCTGCGGCTCTCGTGGTAAAATACAAAGAAAAACTTAAAATAATGCGAGATAAGGTAGACAAAGATCCTATCCAATAGTGCCTCTAACGGTCTTTTGACCTTCTGAAATTTTATTACTTGAATAACTAAGTTGATAAAGGCTACAATCCAAACTGTCTAGGCAACCAAAGGCTCAATTCGGGGAAATAGGTAACCAGGAACAATGCGATTACCATTGCGATGAAGAGTGGCAACAAGGGTTTCACCACTTTTTCAATCGATGTTTTCGCGATGCCGACGCCAACAAAGAGTACTGAGCCCACGGGCGGTGTACAGAGCCCTATACATAAATTGAGTACCATGATGATTCCAAAATGGACCGAATCCAAACCCAGGGCCGTTACCACTGGTAGAAATATGGGGGTGAAAATCAGTACTGCCGGGGTCATGTCCATAAAAATGCCCACAAAGAGCAGAAGCAAATTGATGACCAATAGTATGACAATAGGGTTGTCGCTCAAGGCCAATAGACCAGTACTGATTTCCTGTGGAATGTTCTCATAGCTCAAGGCCCACGACATGCTCATGGAGGCACCGATCAACAACATCACAATGGCCGTTGTAGTAGAGGAATCCAATAAGATCCGTGGCATTTTGGGCAAAGAAATCTCTCTATAGAAGAGCCCCAATAGAAAACTATACAGCACTGCGATCGCAGAGGCCTCGGTCGCCGTAAATATTCCCGTAACGATCCCACCAATCACTACTATGAGCATGAAAAGACTGGGCAGGGCATCGATGAAAGTTTTGAAAACTTTTTTTAATCTGCTTCTTTTTCCAACTTTATACCCTTTTTTCTTTGCCCAAACGGAAGCTACAATCATCAGAAAAAGCCCGGTAAGTATGCCAGGTATATAGCCTGCAAGAAACAGGGCCGCAATGGAGGCCCCTCCACTCGCCAAAGAATAAACAATCAAGACGTTGCTTGGGGGGATGACCAGGCCAGTGGTAGCAGCGGTTATGTTCACTGCTGCCCCAAATTCTCTGGAATACCCCTCTTTTTCCATCTCGGGACCTAGAATACTTCCCATAGCGGATGCAGCGGCCATGGCCGATCCTGCAATCGCACCCATCAACATCGCAGAGATAATATTGATAAGTGCCAATCCTCCCGGGAGAGCGCCGACCAAGGTTTTGGCAAAGGCAATAAGCCTATGGGCAATACCTCCCTTGTTCATCAATTCCCCAGAAAGAATAAAAAGGGGTATGGCGAGAAGTGCAAAGCTGTCCAGGCCCGTCCCGATTCTTTGCGATACCGTAGTTGCGGCAGGTAGAAAGGGGATACTGACCAATAATGTCAAAAACGATGACATCGCGATACTCCATGCCACAGGTGTCCCAATAGCCAACAGGCACACAAAACTAAGTACAAGAACGAGTATGGGAACGTATTCCATGGGCTATTGTTTTTTTATAATATCAGAAATCTTGTAATAGATAATCAATAATCCACTGATGGGAATGACCATATAGACCACTGCCAACGGTACCTGAAGCGCCGGTGAATTTTGACCCAATGCGTAAGTGATGTAAACCAACCTAGATCCACCTACGACCATGGCCGCCAAACAGAAAACAATGACCAGTAAGCGCACAATGACCTTAAGCCATTTTTGTGCAGTTGGACCCAAGCGTCTGGGGAACACATCAATGGCCACGTGCATATTTTGACCGGAAATATAGGCGGCACCCAAGATTCCGACCCATATCAGAAGGTAACGGGCCAACTCGTCCGTAAAGGAACTTGGAGAGCCTAATATAAAGCGGCTGCCAACTTGCCATAGTACATTTAGCACCATAAGTGCCATGATAATGACCAATATATTTGCAAGTACCTTATCGATGGTTTTTCGCAATCGCACTAGTTTTGTTGTTTTATCAATTGGTTGCCTGGATGTCCTTTATCAGTTCGTAAAAGATTTCATCTTCCTTATATTTATCGAACGAGTCCTTGACCCTTTTAGAAAAGAGACTTTTATCGGGCCTTATGATCTGGACCCCTGCTTTTTCCACTGCGTCCAAAGCTTCATTTTCAGCCTCCAACCAAAGTTTTCGTTGGTATAGTATAGAAGCATCCACGGCCTGTTTTAACCAACCTTGCTCTTCTACCGAAAGCTTGTTCCATAGTTGTGTACCAGCCAAAAGAACATCGGGCAATATCGTATGCTCATCAAGCGTGTAATACTTGGCCACTTCGTAATGCCTGGAAAGGTAAAAGCTCGGCAGGTTATTCTCCGCACCATCTACCACGCCTTGTTGCAGTGCCGTATAGAGCTCTCCCCAAGAAATGGGTGTTGGCGAACCACCCAGATCTCGAACCATATCCATGGCGGTAGCACTTTCCATTACCCGTATTTTCTGTCCTTCCAGGTCGGCAGGGTTTTTTACGGGTTTGTCCACTGTGTAAAAACTACGGCTTCCCGCATCGTAATACCCCAAACCTTTGAGCCAGTACTGCTCGCCTTCGTCAAGCAATGCCCTGCCAATAGGTCCATCCAATACTTTGAAGGAATGTTCACGGTTACGAAACAAAAAGGGCAATCCCAACACCTTCAATTTTGGCGCAAAATTTTCGAGCACTCCAACAGAAACTTTGGTCATGTCGAGACTGCCGATCTGTAAAAGCTCCAAACACTGTCGTTCGGTCCCCAATTGCTGACTTGGATAGATCTCAATCTTTAATTTTCCATTGGATAGTTTTGCCAGATCCTCGCCCATCTTTGTCATGGCCTTATGTACAGAGTGGCTTACGTCCAGGCCATGGCCCAACCGTAGCACCTTGACATCTTCAACCTCTTTGCATCCCAAAAGGCAATTCAAAAATATATAGATAAGACCAAGACAGATGAGGTTCCTCATGGTGATTGCTGTTTTATGGTCTTTATCAAGTTCAAGACCCTTTCGACATTTCGGGCCAATCCATCAAAATCCTTCTTTTCCAGGATTTCTTTAGAAATCAAATTGGAGCCCATTCCCACGCAGGTAACACCCGCATCAAACCAAGCCCTTAAGTTGGATTCTTCGGTGCTGACACCGCCCGTAGGCATCATACTTGTCCAAGGTTGCGGGCCTTTTATGGCCTTTACAAATCCCGGTCCGTAAGTCGACCCGGGAAAAAGCTTAATGATTTCACAGCCCAGTTCTTCTGCTCTATTGATCTCGGT
The DNA here is from genome assembly GCF_003269425.1 of Flagellimonas maritima. Taxonomy (NCBI): domain Bacteria; kingdom Pseudomonadati; phylum Bacteroidota; class Flavobacteriia; order Flavobacteriales; family Flavobacteriaceae; genus Flagellimonas; species Flagellimonas maritima. The sequence continues at coordinate 753,990 of NZ_CP030104.1, forward strand.
GAGCGATCCACACCCCGGGCTCCACAGTACTTTCCGTCTGTTGCATAGCAGCGCAATATCTTCGCGCAAACTTGGGGTCACTATAAAATTGGCGCCCATTTGAACAAACAGTGAAGCAGCTGGGGCATCGGTGATGGAACCGACCCCCAAAACCATGCCCGGTAATTTGGCAAGGGCATATTTGTTCAGTTCCGAAAATACCTCAAAGGCAAAATCGCCCCTTGCGGTAAATTCCAATATTCGTGCCCCGCCATCAAAGCAGGCTTTCAGCACCTGTTTGCCCAATTCAATATTTGGATGGTAGAACAAGGGAACCATTCCACTGTTCCGCATGACCGATACTACCTCTAATCTTGTATAATTTGCCATTTGCTGTCTTCTTATCTGTTTTTAAGCACCGGGCGAAGATCGTTCCGCCCAGTACCGCTAAAAAAACTAAACTAACTCGACTCATCGGGCTACACGACCCGAAGAATCGCCGCCCATCAATTTTTCGACCTCGGCTACCGTTACCAGATTGGCATCCCCCTTTATCGTATGTTTCAGACACGATGCGGCCACCGCAAAGTCCAGTGCGTTCTGGTCGTCCCCGGGATACTTCAATAGACCGTATATCAATCCCCCCATAAAGGAGTCCCCGCCACCGACCCTGTCCACGATATGGGTTATCTGGTATTTGGGGGATTCAAATACATTCTTTCCATCATAGAGAACACCCGCCCATGTATTGTGCGATGCCGAGATTGAACCACGTAGCGTGGTGATCACTTTTTTGGCATTGGGAAATTTGCCCATCATTTGCCGGCAGACCGAGAGGAAGGCCCCAGCTTTTACATCGTGTCCCTGCGTGGTGACATCAAGTCCTTCGGGCTTTATGTCAAAATGCTTTTCGGCATCCTCCTCATTGCCCAGAATAACGTCGCAATAAGAGGTGAGCTCGGTCATTATGGCCTCCCTGTCACCGCCATAGTTCCAAAGTTTGGCCCTGTAGTTCAGGTCGGTAGAGATGGTCAGTCCCATCTCTTTTGCGACTTGGACGGCCTCCAGACAGGCATCGGCCGCACTTTGGGAGATGGCGGGGGTTATTCCGGTCCAGTGGAACCATCCCGCACCATCAAATACATTTTCCCAATCGATCGTACCGGGGCCAATTTCACTGATGGCGGAATTTGACCTATCGTAAATCACTTTGCTCCCGCGGCTTACCGCTCCCGTCTCCAAAAAATAAATCCCCAAACGCTCTCCCCCAAAAATTATGTTCCCCGTATTTACACCGCGTTTGCGCATTTCCATAAGGGCACAGTACCCAATGTCGTTCTTTGGCAATCTTGTCACAAAATCAACGGGAACACCATAATTTGCAAGAGAGACTGCTACGTTGGATTCCCCTCCTCCATAGACCGCGTCAAAACTGTTCGCCTGTGAAAAGCGCAAAGATCCGGGAGGAGATAGCCTTAGCATGATTTCACCGAAGGTAATTACTTTCTTCATTTCAAATTATTTTTTATCAATACAGTTCTAAAACTTAAAATATGCCTTCGCATTATAATAGCTGATATCCCGTACAATTTTTCCGATATGCACCATATCTTTGGGCAATAGGCCCTTTTTGATATCATTGCCCAACATATTGCAGAGGAGTCTCCTAAAATATTCGTGCCTTGAAAAGGAGAGAAAACTACGGGAATCCGTCAACATGCCCACAAAACAGCTGAACAGTCCCATATTTGATAGTGTGTTTAACTGTCTTTCCATTCCATCTAGTTGGTCCATGTACCACCAACCCGATCCAAATTGTATCTTACCCTTAATACTACCATCGTTGAAATTGCCGACCATAGTGGCGAAAACCTCGTTTTGTGAAGGATTCAAATTGTAAAGAATCGTCTTTGGAAGTTGGTCGGTACTGTCCAATAGGTTTAAAAAACTACCCAAGGGCAAGGCTTGCCTAAAATCACCAATGGAATCGAAACCAGTATCGGGACCCAATTTGAAATGCATTCGTTGGTTTACATTGCGCAATGCCCCCAAATGGAACTGTTGCACCCATCCCTTTTTATGGTATTCCTTGCACAGATGCAATAAGGTCTCAAATTTGAAGTATTTTATCTCCTCAATACTGATTACTTTTCCCGAAAGCACCTTTTTAAAGATTGATTCGATATCAAAAATCCCCAGTTCAAAAAAATAAAGTTGCTCCAGTCCATGGTCCGATAGACGGCAACCAATTTTATGGAAATGGGCAATCCTTCTTTTCAGGGCCATTAGCAGATCTTGGTACGTTGCAATCTGCATTCCCGCAGCATTGCCCAACTTTTCTGTATAAGTTTGGTAAGAACCGCCGTCTTCTATGGCATACGCCCTGTCCGGCCGGAAGGTTGGCAACAGTTTTGGCACCATGTTATTCTTTTGGGCACTTATATGGTGTTCCAAAGTGTCCGATGGGTCATCCGTAGTGCATACGACCTCAACGTTCATTTGATTCAACAATCCCTTCGCAGAATGGCTTTTCTGCTGGAGTTGGCCGCTGGCGTTTTCATAGACTTGCGCCGCATTGGTATCTGATAGCATTCCTTTTATCCCAAAATAGCGCTGCAGTTCCAAATGCGTCCAATGGTACAAGGGGTTTCTTATTGTATAGGGAACCGCCCCCGCCCATTTTAAAAATTTTTCTTCATCCGTTGCATTTCCGGTAATGTACTGTTCATCAATACCCAATGTGCGCATCGCCCTCCACTTATAGTGGTCGCCCGCTAGCCAAGCCTGGGTCAGGTTCTTAAACTTATGGTGGTTGGTGATTTGCTCTGGAGGCAGATGATTGTGGTAGTCGATAATAGGCATATCCTTGGCATGGTCATGGTACAGCTCTGCGGCATAATCAGTCTCTAGTAGAAAATTATCATCGATAAAGCTCATAATACTGCTGATTTTTCAATGCCCAACATCAATCCCCGCAGTTCGGCAAGGCCCCGCAAGCGGCCAATGGCCGAATAGCCTGGGTTTGTCTTTTTTTTCAGGTCGTCCAACATTTGATGGCCATGGTCGGGGCGCATGGGCAACCTCTGGTCTTGACGCCCGTTTTTGATTCGTTTTTGTTGTTCCTTCAAAAGACCTTTTATTACGGTGTACATATCTACGTCCCCATCCAAATGGTCGGCTTCATAAAAATTTCCCTGTCCGTCTCGCGAGGTACTGCGCAAATGAATGAAATTGATCCGTTTGCCCAGCCTTTTGACCATACCTGCCAAATCATTGTCACTACGGACACCGTAAGATCCTGTACAGAAACAAAGCCCATTGTGGGGACTCTCGTAGGCCTTTAACAAATCCCGGGCATCCTTTTCAGTGCTCACGACCCTTGGAAGGCCCAATATGGAAAAGGGCGGATCGTCCGGATGAATGGCCAGAAAAACTCCCGACTGTTCCGCAACAGGAGCTATTTCACGAATAAATTCATAAAGGCTTTGGCGAAGTTCTTTGTCCCCTATCTCTTTATAGGTATCCAATACCTCTTTGAACTGTTCCAAGGTATAGCCCTCTTCGGCACCTGGAAGACCTGCTATGATATTGTTTACCAATCGTTCTTGCGACAACGTATCCATCTTTCTATAAACAATATTTGCAAGTTCTATTTCCCGTTTTGTATAAGTATAGTATGCATCAGTACGATTGAGCATAAAAAGTTCAAAAGCCGCAAACTCCAATGCATCGAAACGAAGGGCTTTGGAACCATCGGGCAATTCAAAGGAAAGGTCCGTACGCGTCCAGTCCAATACTGGCATGAAATTATAACAGACCGTATCGACCCCTATTTGTCCTAGATTGCGGATACTCTCCTTGTAGTTCGAAAGATATCTTTTGTGTTCCCCGGTCCGCTTTTTGATATCTTCGTGCACGGGAATACTTTCCACCACAGACCAACTAAGGCCGACCGTCTCAATGGCATCCTTTCGTTTTTTTATTTCGCTTATGGGCCATACTTCCCCATTGGGGATATGGTGCAGTGCCGTTACTATGCCCGTTGCGCCCGCCATTTTAATATCCGCAAGCGATACTGGATCATTGGGTCCGTACCACCGCCATGTTTGTTCTAAACCCATTTTTTCAATTTAAACGCCGCTAAATGCGCTGAAACCTCCATCAATTGGTATAATTACACCTGTCACAAATGAGGCTCCCTCTCCACAAAGCCATAATGTCGCCCCCACGATATCTTCTGGATTTCCGTAGCGGCCCATAGGCGTATGGTCAATTATCGTTTGCCCCCTAAGGGTCAAGGAACTATCTTTGTTTGTCAACAAGTTTCTATTCTGATCTGTAAGAAAGAAACCTGGTGCCAGAGCATTGACCCGTATTCCGACCTTTGAAAAATGGACCGCCAACCACTGTGTGAAATTTGAGACCGCTGCCTTTGCACCGCTATAGGCAGGTATCTTTGTCAAAGGGGTAAAAGCATTCATTGAGGAAATATTCAAGACACTGCATCCTGACCTGCCGATCATATCCTTAGAGAATACCTGCGTTGGCAAGAGAGTTCCAATAAAATTTAGGTTGAACGTAAATTGAATACCCTCCATCTCCAAATCAAAGAAAGTCTTGAGATTACTTAAAGATAAATCTTCTTCTTCTAAAAAGGGATTGCTTGTAGTTCCCGAAGGATGGTTGCCTCCAGCACCATTGATGAGGATATCGCATTTGCCAAGTTCTTTTGATACTCGTTTATGGGCAGCTTTTAAACTGTTTATATCAAGTACGTCCGCCACCACACCAATTGCAGCACCCCCCTTTTTATTGATTGTCTTGGCAACCTCTTGTGCAACCTCTTCCTTAAGGTCCAAAACAGCTACTTTAGCGTTTTGTGCTCCAAGAGATCGTGCCAGAGTACTACACAATATACCGCCGCCGCCGGTAATGACGACCACCTTATTTTTCAATTCCCTATATTTAGTATCTTCCATGTTTTTGGATTTTTCCAAGTCATCAGTAGTATAAAATAATTGAATACCTTATAAAGAGTGTACTTTATACACAGATATAAAAGTAGCATTATTTAATTTAATCGGAGCACGTAAAACCATTTTTTTTATGCGCTTATTTTAAAATATTTCCTTAATGGTAGAACAAGAAAAATTGAAACGTATTCAAGTAGATAGAAATTCCTTTGAATGTTCTATAACCACCGATGTTGCAGTTTTTGGCTTTATTGAAAATTCTCTAAAAGTACTCCTGATTAAACGCTTATCTGGATATTTTATGAACCATTGGTTGTTGCCCGGTGGTGTTATGGAAGCCGACGAAACTTTAGATGATTGCGCTAAAAAAGTACTTTACCAGCTAACGGGATTTCGTAATATCCATTTTGAACAAGTCAAAATATACAGTGAGCTGGAAAGGCATCCCCTTAAAAGGGTAATCACCCAAAGTTTTTACGCGCTTGTAAAACCTGAAAACCACTCTTTAGTAATTGGCGGGAACGTTGAACGTATTTCTTGGTTCGATATAGACAGATTACCAGAGAAAATAGGCTATGACCATAGGCAAATTATTCATGATGCCAACTTAAACCTGCAACTTAACTTAAGGGAGAGACTTATTTTTGGAGAACTGCTTCCAAAAACTTTTACCCTTGCGGAGCTTCAAAATTTATACGAACGTATTCTTAAAATAAAATTGGACAAACGAAATTTTAGAAAGAAAATTTTTCAAATGGATGTTCTAACAAGTACTGGCGAGAAAAAACCAGGGGTTAAAGGAGGGCCTTTACTTTATAGATACAAGAATGGTAATGTATGCGAATAATTATTTGTAAAAAAAGCAAAGAATATGAACTAATTTCTAAGTGAAACGGAATCATATCTGAGTGTAATTCAATTGGTTTATGAATTGCATACAGATATTTAAAATTAAAACTAGAACCAGAACTAAAAACTGGCTTTACACATAAGGGATAATTTAAAAGTCATCAAGTTTATTATCTAAGTTTTATAATATCGCATATCGCAATATGGAATATTTACGAATACAAATAGCTTCCAACAGATGGGACTTCAAGATGTTGCCGTACTGACAAATCTAATTGCCGTAGATGATTTTAACTGAATTTAAGTGGCACTTGTAGGAATGCCCTATATGAGCCAATCAGAAATCAGTAGTTTAATACCCAGAGGTCTACATACTCGGGGGCTTCTTAGTGGTATTTCATAAACATCTAAGTGCAATATTCCGTGGTATGTTAACCGCCCATAGTACTCCGCCTTGGGATATGGCAATTGCACTTTAATGAAAGTCACCTATTCGGTGACCACAAAAAAGCCAATACTCTAAAATGCCAACAGACCAAGTCATTAAAAGTTAGGTTCGGGAGTTTATAATTCATAAAAAATGTACCAAACAAAGTGTATTTTCGATACTAATAAAAAATACCTAAAATGAGACCATTCGCTAAACTATAATCCATTTCAGTAAAACTGTGCTCTAAAACGGCCGATTTAAAGGACATCAAGAATTTCTCCCATTTATTTCTTTTAATCGGTGATTCTTCCATGTTTTCAAGGTTATTTGTCAAAAGCAAAAGGCCTTCCGCCACCGTCAGAAGACCCTTTTCATTTTCAACATGTTCTATGCAATCAATTTCCCAAAAGGACCCCATCAATAATATGAATAAAGCCGTTGGTGGCTCTGACATCCATTTTGGTGAGTGTAGCCGTCCTTCCCTGCGGATCGGTTAAGGTGTAATTGTAGCCATCCATACCAACTTCCAGCTCATCGGTCAGTGTAAGAATTGTTTCCCCCAACGCACTTGTAATGTCCGAGCCTTCAAATTCCGTAAAGGTAATGGCATGTACTTCAACAATGTCCTCCACGATATTGGCCCCAAGTTGATTAATACTGGTAAAGTTACCGCCAGAGTTATTATTGATTTCATAAAAGAGGTTTTCAAAAGCCAGGTCCGTAGGAACGAGCATGGTATATTCTGGAGCGGTTGATAAATCAGCTTTTATGGTAGACCCCGCTTCACCCTCGGCGATGGTCAATGCCTGTTCCATAATTTGAAATTCCGGATTCGCTGCAATAAAAGTGGCAAGGGTAGGAACGGGAACCACATCATCCACGATATAAACAATGCCATTGTGGGCATCGGTATCCGATAAAACCGAAGCAACCCCATTTAAAATGATATTCCCCTCTGTGACATCGAAAAACATATCCATTTCTTGTTGCGTATTTGTTGTAAGAAACCCCAACCCTTCACCTTCAAGAACCTCACGCGGAGTGGTTTCCAGAGTGACATGATTATGGATAAATACGGTCAAAAAGTCCATATGGTCAAGGTTTTCTGTGTTGACGAACTCTATCCCATCAAAACCATTCTCCAACAAAAAAGCATCAAAGGTATTATCGGTGGGTACGAAGACACTGAAGGAGTCGGCTTTGGTGATTAAGTCGGAATCATCATTTTAGATATCCCTCACATTGGGTAATTTTTCAAAAGCTGCGGTAAAATTTTTAAGTCAGGATGTGATGCTATAATTTCATACAGTGTTGGTCCCTGTCCTGGGCTGGGTTCTCCCAGCCCCAATAGCACACTGTTTATGATATGCAGTATTCCGTTTGATACCCTGATATCGATACCGACGATACGGGCAATCCTGTTTTGCGTGTCGGTCAATGTGAGTATATCATTCTCCTTTCCCACGGTCAAAGCAATGTTCATGGTGTTTATGGTTGAACTGCCCATAGCGTCCTCAATTTCATTCGCATCGGTTATCGGGTTGAACACAAAGGTTTCCCACAACCTCTCCACAGGGGAATACAATATTCGCAGGGCACAATGTGAAAAAGGCTTGGACCTGTTGGCCGAACGGTTCGGCATTGACAGACCATTTAGAAACGTCACCAAAAAAATGCTCGATGAGACCAAAGACGAACTTGGAGCCCTATTGCATAAACGCTATTCCTATGTCGTTGAGGAAATAGATAGGGTCTTGGAAGCGGTCGGGGCACTCAAGGAAAATAATCTGGAGGTATTGGGCAAGCTTATGTACAGGACCCACAAAGGTCTTAGTGAAAAGTACGAGGTGAGCTGCCCCGAACTGGATTTTTTGGCCGAACTTGCCGAAACAGAACCACAAATCCTTGGAGCGCGGACGATGGGCGGGGATTTTCGGGCTGTACATTAAATCTTATACATATGGATGCCATAGAACCGTTTGTCAAAAAAGCTTCAAAAGCCTATAAAGATGAGTTCGGTATCGAGCTGGCCCATTTCCAGACCGTTCCGAGCCAAGGGACCTCACTAGTAAATGACACGTTATGAAGCTGGAACTCAACGAACATCCCCATAGACGGCTCAATATCCTTACGGGGGAGTGGGTCCTGGTCTCGCCGCACCGTACAAAAAGACCATGGCAAGGGAAACAGGAAAAAACGGGACAGGAAAAAAAACCGAACTATGATCCGGAATGCTATTTGTGCCCTGGCAATACAAGGGCCAATGGAACCGTGAACCCTCAGTACAGGTCGACCTATAGTTTCATCAATGACTTTTCTGCACTTTTACCGGACACGCCCGCCGATATCGTTAAGGACGGTCTTTTCAACGCAAAAGGCGAGAATGGTATATGCAAGGTCATCTGCTTTTCACCTGATTATTCCTTGACACTTCCCTTAATGGAAGAAAACGATATCGGGCAAGTGATAGCCCTTTGGTAAAGGGAATATCAACTTTTAGGGGAAATGGAGGGAATAGCACATGTACAGATTTTTGAGAACAAAGGTGCCATTATGGGGTGCAGCAATCCGCACCCACATGGCCAGATCTGGGCATAATGTTCCGTTCCCCAAGAAGTCGGGAAAAAAACGGCACACCAGTTGGCGTATTGGAAAGAGCAGAAAAGAAGTTTATTAGGGGATTACATTGAACAGGAACTACAACGCATGGAACGGGTGCTCTTTCAGGATGACCATTTTATTGCGGTGGTGCCCTACTGGTCCGTTTGGCCATACGAGGGAATGATTGCCCCAAAACGACATTTGGCGCACATTGGTCAGCTCAATAACGATGAAAAGGCGAGTTTTGCAAAGGTCATCAAAAACGTGACAACCAGATACGACAATCTTTTTGGGACTTCTTTTCCCTACTCCATGGGCATCCATCAATCGCCTACGGACGGTGTCGGACATCCCGAATGGCATTTCTACATGTCCTTCTATTCGCCCTTGCTGCAATCGGCATCGGTATAGAAGTTCATGGTCGCCTATGAGATGTTCGCCAACCCGCAACGCGATATAACGGCGGAACAGGCGGCGGATATATTGAAAAAACTTCCTACAACGCATTATTCCAAATACACCATAGTGTATGGCAACGATTAAGATATTTCCAGTTTAGCGAACGTTTCCGTATCTACGGTCTCCAAAGCACTCAACAATAGTCCTGAAATTGGTTCTCGAACAGCTGCAAAAATAAAGGTAATAGCACGAGAAGTAGGGTATATCCCTAACAGTGCGGCAGTGGCATTGAAAAAAAGCGCAACACATCATATAGGAGTCATCGTACCCGAAATATCGAGCGAATTCTTTCCAAAATCGGTACAGGCGATAGAGACAAATGCGAGCAAAAGAGGGTTTAAGAGCGTACTTTGTTTTTCAAGGGATTCGTTTACGACCGAACATGAGATCGTTCAAAATTTTTGTAATGGAAGTGTGGACGGCATTATAATCTCCATGTCCAAGCAGACCCAGCAACTAAGGGAGTACAAGCATATCCTAAGCCTGATGGACCAAGGGATTCCCATTATAATGGCAGATAGGAAATGTGGCTCGATTGAATGTGAGAAAGTTTGTATCAATGACTTTGAAGCATCGGAACATGCCGTGGAACATTTGATAAGTACGGGTTGCAAAAACCCTGCATTTATTTCAACGATTCCCAAGACCAATGTAGGAAAGGAACGAAAAAAGGGATATAAATCCGCACTCCGAAAAAACTTCATGAAACCAGTACTAAAGAAATGGTGTTGGAACTTAACGGATATAGAAATTTTGACCGTGAACTGGATGCTTTTCTGGAACAATACCAAATTGATGGGATACTGGCAGCCGAGGAGCTCACGACAATAAAGGCAATAAACTTTATAAAAAAGAAGGGACTTCGGATACCTGGGGATATATCGGTCATAGGTTTTACAGATGGGCAGCTATCACAAAATTCCGATCCTTCCCTAACCACGATAAGCCAAAATGCGAACATCATGGGAGCTATTGCGCTAAAGAGGCTATTGCGACAAATAACCCGAAAGACCACCAAACCGCAAAACCAAAACCAAACGATAGTAAAACACAAATTGATCTTGAGGGAATCGACAAGAGATTTTTATTGATTTGGAATCTCTAAGATTGCGGGATAACTCTATTAAACTTTCATATGTGTGCCAAACCGAATTTATATATGCATGTAGAAGTATACAATTCATTTGGTGATAAAAGTGTAGATGGAAAGTTTGGGTTGTTGGGTGAGTCGGGAAAGTGCTGGGTTTCCAAACACAGTGCTCCACGCTTTATAAATGAATTGCCATTTTTATCTGCAGATAAAAAATTTCCAGTATAGAATTGAATACCCGGTTCGTCAGTATGTACCTCTAAAGTGCGCCCACTGCTGGGTTCTATAACCTTAGCAGCAAACTGTGGCTTAGATAGATTTTTCTTTTCTTTTTTCAAAACATAACAATGATCATAACCTTGGCCAAATACAAGTTGTTCATTTTTATCATCGATATTTTTACCAGTACGTTTTGGTTTTCTAAAATCAAAAGGAGTTCCTGCCACGCTGGCTATATTACCTTTGGGTATCATTGCATCATCCACAGGTATATAAGATTCAGAGTTTATTTTCACCACATGATTCTCTATAGTACCAATTCCTGCTCCTTTAAGATTGAAAAAGGAATGGTTCGTAAGATTTACGTGAGTAATTATGTCCGTGAACGCCCTGTATTGAATGATTAATTCATTCTCATCCGTTAGAGTGTATGTAACCGTTATATTTAGGTTTCCTGGATAACCATCTTCCATGTGGGACGAAACACCGAAAAATTCAATTTTATTTTCCTTTAAATGTTTTATATCCCATGTTTTGGAATGGAATCCATTTATTCCACCGTGAAGATGGTTTTCACCCTGATTGATATCCAACTTATATACTTTACCTTCAATAGAAAATTGACCGCCTCCAATCCTATTTCCGTACCTTCCAATAAGTGCCCCAAAATAGTTTGGTTCGTTCCTGATATATTCTTCAGGGTTTTGATAGCCTAATACGATATTTGTAAAATCACCATTTTTATCAGGAACTCTTAAAGAGGTTAACCGTTGACCATAAGTAATGAAACTGGCACTGAGACCATGTTTGTTTTTCAGTGTGTGTATATTCACTTTGAGTATATAAATGCCATAGAGCGATATCAACTTCCCAATACCACTTCTAATCCTATTGATGATTGTTACTAAATTAATACTTAATACCTAATATCAATAGGCTATAAGCTTGGAAAATAAAGCAACACTCATACATTCTCAAAACACGTGTTGCTCAATGTTCTAAAAATGAATTTCAATTAATTGCAAGAATAGTTATGGAATTCTTCCAAGTGGAAATAGTTAATGAAAATTACGAAGGTTGAAATTATACTAAAAGCTCATCAAATTAAACTTGAAAAATCGAAACACCACACATAATATTGTATTTCGTACAGATATTCCTTGATGTGTTAACGTTGAAGAAAGCAAATGAATAAATTATAGTGCCAATTTCTTCAATTTCATAACTTTCTATACTCTAGTTTTACTAGGATTATAATCAGGATTACGTTGGGGAAACCTTGCGTTTAATTCTAGAAGTACTGAATCCATTGCTTTTTTCATCTCTTGAAACTTTTTTGTCTCCTCTTGGGACAAATCGTTCGATTCAGCAATATCATCCTTTAGATTGTATAGTTCATATATATTCCTTTCATAGTGAGCTATTATTTTCCAATCACCTTCCCTGTAAGCGGTAGAAGGCTTACCCCCTTGCGGACTATAATGTGGTAAATGCCAAAGAATCCCACGCTTAGGTAAAGTGCCGCCCTCAAACAAAGGTACAAGGCTGACACCATCGGAAGTTCTTTTTTCAATGCCGACAACTTCCATAAGGGTATTGAAAAAGTCTTGACCCACTACCGGTGTTGAATCCAACTTGGCTTCATTGATTGCAGAAGGCCAACGTACCAGCAAAGGTTCGCGAATACCACCTTCATAGACATACCCTTTTCCTTCCCGAAGCATTCCATTGTCCGTGGGGGGTGTATGTTTTGCGAAGGCAGGGACTTCTTCCACCGACAATCCACCATTGTCAGAAGTGAAGATGACAATTGTATTCTCATCAATATTCAGTTCACCAAGCGTCTTTAAAATTCGACCTACATTGATATCAATACTTTCTACCATTGCCGCATAGTGGATATTAGGCAATAGGGATTCATCAACGGCACCCCGCTTTTTTCGATATTTTTCAACCAAACTGTCTTTGGCCTCAATGGGTACATGGGGCGAATAGTAATTGAGGCTCATAAAAAAAGTTGAATCCTTTTTTTTAGTGATATAATCTATAGCTTGATTTGTCAACACATCAGTAAGGTAATCCCCTTCTTTTGAAGTATTTTGAATCTCTGGTTTTTCACCTGGTGCAAAAAACGGATAGAAAAAGCTCTGCGGAAGTCCATTCCAAGCACCTGCAATGTTCAAATCAAATCCACGATTATCGGGCTTGAATTTTCCACCACCAAGGTGCCATTTCCCTATAAAGGCTGTATGATAATTTTTTTCTTTCAACGCTTCAGCAATAGTTTCGAACTCTAAATCCAATTGTTGTGCGATGGACGGCGTCTGGAGTTTTTGATTAGGCCCTGCAGGATGGTTGCCATGGATGTGCTCCGTAATATTAACTGTGATAGGATGTAATCCTGTTATCAAGCTTGCCCTCGAAGGGCTGCAAAGTGGTGCTGCAGCATAGGCGTCGGTAAATCGAATACCTTCGGAAGCCAATCTGTCCAGATTTGGTGTCTCAATAAAATCATTCCCATAACAGCCCAAGTCATACCACCCAAGGTCATCAGCGACAATCATGATAATGTTTGGATTCTCGGATATTTTTTTTTCACTACACGAGATGAATAAACATAAAAACAGTGTCGTTTTCAAAAAAGTCTTGTAGCAACGAATAATCATTATGGACTTTGATTGAGAATGTTACACGGCTAAAAGTAGTGAAGCGTAAACGAAGTTGCATCATGTACTCTCCTGTATCATGGTGTACCATATGCTACAGGATACTTTTCAAAGAATAAAGCAGGAATTTTAAAGTCTAAACTCCTAGACTATGAAAGTTTTATTCAGAAATGTCATCTCGGTATTTCTATGTTTTTATCCTTTGCTTTTGATTGCCCAAAAAATTACTGTGGACAACACTATGCCCAGATTGGATGAAAAAGGCCAAATTGTAGATGCGCATGACGGTAGAATCATTCAATTTGGTGACCGCTACTATTGGTATGGTACCGCTTACGGCGATACGAATGGATTTACCACAAAAAACCAGTATGTATGTTACAGTTCTTCCGATTTAAAGAACTGGAAAAGTCATGGCCCCTTATTGAAAAATCAGCCTATTGGAGTTCACTATCGTCCTCATGTGATCTATAATAAAACAACAAAGAACTATGTGCTATGGTACAATTGGTACCCCAAATTATGGGATGGTCAGTTCGGAGTGGCCGTTAGTAAAAACCCAGAGGGGCCATTTACTATTGTGAATGACAACACTTCCATGGCGCATTCTGATATTGGCTTGGGGGACCTGGGGCTCTTTGTAGATAAAGACGGTACTGCCTATGTCAGTTACAACACCATTAAAGACCATCAAGTTTCTGTAGAAAAGCTTTCCGATGATTATCTGTCGTCCACTAAAGAGAATGGAGGTTTTATAGCCAAGCACATGGAAGCTGGTGCCATGTTTAAGAGGAATGGCAAATATTATCTACTTACAGACTATACTTGTTGCTTTTGCAATTATGGTTCCGGGGCACGGGTGTATATCTCAGAAAACCCTATGACGAGATATAAACTTAAAGGAAACATAAATCGTTATCCTGGCAAATTTTCAGGTATTTTGAATGATGGTATTGACACCGGTACGCTATACGAAACCTTAGCTAAGCATGGGGATGCCTTCGATGCTGTGGAAATTAGGCTTGAAAAAAATGTAAGAGTAAATGCCTTGAATATTCACTTGTTCACTGGTAATCGCCGGGAGAATTGTGGCGATGTGAGCAATCCACGAGTGCATCCTAAAATAGAGGTTCCTTCTTTCAAGGTTTTCAAAAAAGCAGATGGCGAATGGTCTGAGATGAAAATCACCTCGCAAAACATTCAGAAAAGTACGTTAAAGAACGGGCTAACGTTAACATTGGAAACCACAGAAGCCAATCACCTTAAAATTCAACCATTCACTATCGATTATTCCTTTGATGAAGTATATGTTAATGAGGTGGAAATCATGCAAAAAGACAACCATAAAACTAAACGGGATGATTTTGAGGTCTTTATAACTGGTAAAAAAATCAGGCCACAACCTATTATTCCCGCACAACAGACCTACGTTATGAAATTGAATACGGATAAAGGTGAAGAATTTATATGGATGGGTGATCTATGGGGTTCGGCTTCAGATAACATTAAGGGGCATGATTACCAATATTGGAGCAAACCTTTGGAATTTTACGAGGATGGCTCAATTAAACCTATGAAGTGGCAGCACACCTGGTCGGTAGAAGCCAAAAAATAAAGGCTAGGTCAACTGGTTCCCAATACCGATTACGATTGTGGAAACAATCAATATGGCTAGGCCAACGCTCAATATCAGAGTGGCTTTTTTGCTTACGCCCTTCCACTCTTTGGTGATTAAGCCCCACATTGTACTAAAAATGATAATAAAAGCCATATGCAATGTCCAACTGGCAAAATCATGCTCACTCATTTGTGTGGTTCCCATACCGTAAAACATGAATTGACAATACCAAGTGCTGCCTGCAACGGCGGCGAAAAAATAGTTTATTTTTAATGGTGTTGTCTTGTTACTATAATCTTTATAGCTCTTCTTTTTAATATTCAAATAGCCACACCAAATCAAATTGGAAGTAAACCCCCCTGCAAGGATAACAATAAAAACAGGGCCGTTTTGCCATAAGACCGGAGCATTGTTCTGAATGGCCAGTTCCGAGATGTGGCTTCCCGCGGCAATCCCAAAAGCAAAGCAAGCACTCATTATACCGGCAAACATGGCGACGATAATTCCTTTTTTGAGGTTGAATTCTTTAACACCCTTTTGTTTTTCTTCATCAGATAGTTCTCTGTCCTTCAGAATCCCAGCCCTGCCGCAAATCACGATTCCGACAAGACAAATACCAATTCCTATTAACACTACCTGGCCTGAAGTGGTTTGCAAAAGCGAATTAAATTTCCCTTCATGGATAGGAGGTATTAAGGTTCCAAAAGCTGCTGTAAGTCCCAAAGCCAGTGCCATCCCCAAAGACATTCCCAAATAACGCATGGTCATTCCAAAGGTCAACCCCCCAATTCCCCAAAGCACTCCAAATAAATAGGTCCAAAACAGCGTAGAAAATTCCGCTTTGGATAAAATAGTCAGAGTTTCCGGTACTGTAAGCAAGGAAACCACCCATGGAACGATCAACCAAGCAAAAAAGCCATTGACTAGCCAACCACTTTCCCAAGACCATCCTTTAATTTTTTTAATAGGAAGGTAGAAAGAGCCCGCAGCAAAACCTCCGATGGCATGAAAAACTATGCCTAATACTGAATTTATCATGAAATGATATATATGAAGCGATAGGTTCCCGTACCCTTAACAAATGGTGACATGTCTGACGCTTAACAAATTCGCAATTTTGCCAATGGTTGAAGATTTATGCCCTACGCCTATTGCACAATGATGTGATGGCCCGGCCATTGACCATTGATTTATAAAATCCCTTATGGAAATTGGAAACCTGTATCGAGAATTTGTATTTCCGATCTGCAGTGTTAGGCCATCAACGGATTCGCCTTCTGCGGTCAACAAATAGATTTCTCCTATCCTGTTTTGGCATACTGACAGCAGTGTTACGGGACCACTGGCAACTTTCATCTGAATGGACAATCCTTTACCTGGCTTTCCATGGTATACAGGTACAGGGACCAATCCAACTTTCCCTTCAGCTATGGTAAAATGTGCAGGGCCATCATGCCCAAGGAGAATGACATCATCTTCAAAATCCATCGCATAAAACTCTGAAAAAGAGCCTCCGGCTCTTAGAATATCCATAATTTTCATGGCCTGAACATTCTTGATTTCCAACTCTCCAGCAACAGGTATATTTTTTCCTGTAAGGGCAGTAAAACCCGGAATCAAGGAAGTGACAACATCTTCATAACCAGGGTCTCCATCTCCTTCATAATAATATGCCAATGAGCCAAGTTGAAACTTCTCCACTAGCTTATCCAACGCTACCGATGTTTGTGCCGCCCGTTTCAATTCGTAATAATCGCAATCCTTTGATACTTTAAACAGTGTATTGAACTCCTCTATTTTTTGGCTTATTTCTTCATTCGAGACCTGTTCCCGTAGATTTTTCAACGTGCCAAACTCCAAAATCTCAAAGTGGTTTCCAAAAACAACAGCCTGTTGGGTCAAATCACTATAGACGTCCAACATGCCATTATAATAGTGCCCTAAAACTCCTACACGAGTGTTGCTCATGGTTTTGACAACCATAACGGCATCAACATATTCCTTGATTTCATTCCACACATAATTTTCCTCCAAATAACCAGAAACCAGGTAAAAGTCAATACGAGCCCTATTAAATACGCTTGAGATCTCCGGGACAACGCAACTTTGGCAATAGGCCAACCATTCACCTGTCATTTTACCCCTATCTCCCATCGCATTGATTTTTTTGTAATCAATGGCTTTTTCTGGTTGAAGGTTAAGCACTATGATCGGTACCTTGGTCTTTTGCACTACGGGCAACACGTTATGGGAAAGCGCGTAGGTAGAAATGAACAGAAAAATACAGTCAACATCACTTTTATTAAAAAGAGTAGCTGCAGCATTTGCTTTGTAAGGATTATCAACCATTCCAGCATCAATGACTTCTACTTCAAACCCTTCAATTCTCTTCTTTATGATATTCTGATATCCAATCAATCGTTCTCGTAACCCTTCAAACTGCCCCCAGTACGTATCCAAGCCAATACCAAATAATCCTGTTTTAATCATTACGAATAGTCTACTTAATATATAATCTGAAAACTTCCTATTTAAATCTTTTATTCTGTTGCTTCAACTTTGTAATAGCCTGAATCAATTTCGAATAATTTAAAACCTTCTTTTTCGGTATAAATCACTTCCGTTTCATTTATCTTTATGTCTTTGTATTTCGAGGGAATATAAACCTTTGCTTTTGTTTCTGCTGGAACTTCCATAATCAGCTGATACGTTTCTTCATTTTTCACCTCTACCTTAATGGTTCCCTTTACTGTAGGAACCACAGCGGAGATATGTTTTAAAAAACCTAGTTGTGGTCTAATCAGAAAGGTTTCCCATCCCGGCGATGTAGGTGCTATGCCCGCTACATACTGATATAACAAAGTAAGGCCTCCACCACTCCATGCGTGGTTGGTGGTCCCTCCACCATAGCCTTCTGCTCCAATACCCCACCCTTCCCAAAGAGTCGTATAGGTGGTATCCAACACCATTTTTGAGAACCGTTCTTTCATTCGTTGTAGCGCATACTCTGGATAGCCCATTTGAAACAATGCTTCCAACACATACTTTTCCATATAGGGACTAGCGTGTTTTTCCTTTTGAAGGACCTTATAAATAGCTTTATACTTGTCGGCATCTACTAACCCTGCGACCACGGCCAACCCTTGGGAACGGTCGTCCGTTTCTCCTTTGTAATTTGCCGATCTGTAATGATCGCCTCTCCAGAAGGTTTCATTAAAGGATTTCTTAAAACGTTTCATCTCTTTTCGAACACTATCTGCTTCTGTCTTATTGCCCAAAGCTTCCGCCATGTTCGCATATCCCTTTAAGGCCATGAAAAATTGGGTGTTTTGGATTATTGGCATGTCCTTGTTCTCTCCCCAGTCACCTAAGTTCCAACCACCTTGCCTTTCTTTGACAACACCTTCTTTCGTGTACTTCCACACAGAAAGATAGCGTTTTACTGGTGTGTAAATCTGTGCTATGGTCTCCAAGTCACCGGTATTCAGATAATAGTTCCAAAAACCATAATGTCCCACGCTGGATAACATCTGTCCGGGCAATTCTTGATCCCAGATTCCCGTGGGAATTGGAGAGAAAATAGTGCTGTCGGGGCGTTGCCAGTTCATCAGTTCCAGCATTCCTTTTCGCATCAATGCATCTGATGAACGACTTAGCGCATAAAAGGCTTCGCCACTTTCCAATACTACATCGCCCCACCATTGGGCACGTTCGCGACCAGGGGTGTCCATATAATTGTCTCGCATAGTTACATACAAGGTACGTACTGCTTTCTTGCACATTTGATTATAAAAATCATCATCCACCAAAATGCTTCCTGCGAATTCGGTGTCATATCCGGTTTCGCGATATTTTAAATCAAGAACTTCAACCCCCCTGGGAATCACATGGTACATTACATGCCCATTGATCCAACCCAATGACTCATAGGTTTGTTCGCCTTCTTCTGATATGTACTCTGCTCGCATATTGTATTCCGAGCCTCCTTTATAGTTATCAGTGAGCATGGTAATTCTTTCACCTGCTTTTGCATTGATACTGAGATAAGGGGTGAAATGACCATTGTAAGGCAGCGTGCACGTGATAGTATCCCCAGTGCTAACAAAAGGAAAGTTCATTTCATTTTTGTAGGCTTTTAAACCTGAATCCTTCCAAAAAGGAATTGGTCGTTTTACCAGGCTGTTCCAAGGCTCGGTTATTCCTGTTCCAAGTATTTTTGCAGAAGGCCAATTATTGTCATCAAATCCAGGATTCACCCATTCCGAGATATCTTTCCGCGCATCAAAAACTACATTGGATTCGGGCAACCGCCAGTTAGGTTGGGGGTCCTCACTTTCCGAAATATAGGCAGAGTGGGGTATTGCTTTCCAAGTATCGTCAGTTTGAACCATCAACTGATTGTTTTGATACAATTCGCCCATCATTCCAACTTGACCACTTGATTTATGAGTCATGCCCTCTTTACCAAAGTACCAAAGTAGTACTGCCAAAGTATTTTCTCCCTTTTGTAATTTTCCCGTAAGGTCTACTTCATCATAATAGGTATCATTTGGAGTAGGTCCGCGTTTTAATCCTCCCTCAAAAACAATCATTTCACCATTAAGGTAAAGCCAGTATTTGGAATCCACTGCGATGCGCAAAATTGTGGGAGTCTCTGTATTTTCGACGGAAAATTGCTTTCGAAAAGCAATCCATACGTTTTTATCCGCTAGGGAATCTTTGGCAGTAATCCAGTTTGCTTGCCACTCTTTAGCATCTGAGTTTTGGAAAGCATTGGCCTGTGGGGAGTAATCTCCTTTGCAAGATGCTAAATATATAGACAGGAGCATTAAGTACCATTTCATAATATGTAGTTATTAATAAGATGCTATTGCAATTTATTTGATATGTCTGATTCAACTATCTTGAGGTGTCCTTGTGATGACCAAAATTCCTTTCTTACTTCTACTACTTTAGAAAGAAGGTCAATACCTCTTTCATGAAAATTTTACTGTCCTTACCCCAATAATTAGTATTTTCTGGTTTTGTCCCGGTCAATCTCTTTCCACTTGGTGTTCCCATTAATAGAGCTGCCATTCCGTCTGCCATGATTATGATTTTTCACCCAGCGTCTAATTCCACGTAAGCACTGTGGACAAAATCCCCTTCCATCAATACTTTACTTATGGCCGTCCCCCCAATAACAGCACGGCCTCCACTGTAAGGTATCTCCCTTTGGTTGGCACAAATATTGCTCCTAGGTGCCATGGCACCACAATTGTGAAGGTAAGGAAGATCATATTCAGTGACTTCAATACCAAATGATGAGATAACATCGTTGATGCGGTTGAAGGGTGTTCTTTTTCCTTCATCAAAAACCAATAACAATGACCCTCCTGAATTCAAAAAATCCACAATTGCCATCTTTTCGGACACATTCAATTTAGTTTTAGGAAACAATAGGAGCAACCCATAAGCTTTACTCAATGTTGTGCTTGATATTTCTTTGGTATTGACAACTATTTTAGCAGTGTCGGAAAGTAACTCCGAATACTCCTTACTTAGGTCATAGTGATTGTGATATGTATCATATACCAAAACCTTCCCTGGTTGTCCGAACAAAGCGTTGGAGGTAAAAATCAATACAATAAAGTGAAAGCTTGATATCATAAATAGTTTTCATTAAATATGTTCTAATATTGTCTAATCTTTTACTGGAATAATTTTAAAGCTGTACGCGTGAGGCTTAGCACCAATCCGAAAAGCCTCATGCGGACGTGCATCCAAATTCCAGGTGTTGTCTCCCCCTACTCCCATTTGTTTGTAATCTATGTTCAAGGTAATCGTTTCTTCAAAAATCAATTCTTCAATACGATTGGCCTTTTCAATCTGTTCTTGGGTAAAGGGCCAGGCACTGAAACTTAATGGATGACCAACGAATTCAATGCGAAGGCCTCTTCCATTAGAATCCCTCAATTCCGCCCAGTATACTTCGGCCTTGTTACTACTTTCCTGTGGACGAACATAGTAGGTAAAATCATTTTTAACCGATTTCTGATAATTTCCGAAAAAGGCACCGGTTTTTTTATCGGAATAGCTTTCCAAAGGTCCTCGTCCAAACCATTGTATTTGATCATATTCCGAAGGAATCTGTAACTGCCAACCCAGTCTTGGCATTTCGGGCATATTGGCTTCCGGTTGAAAATGATGGTCTACCTGTAAAGTGCCATCTTTCAATAAAACATAGGTCTGCGTTACCGTTGCTTCGGAATTCGCCAATTTGTGAGCCATAACTACCCTAATATCCTTGTCGGTCTTCGTTGTAGATATGGCAATAAGCTTTTGTTGTATGGATGCCGCTTTCCAAAAGCCTTGACGTTTAATAATCTCTGAAGCAAGATCGTTGTCCGTAGGCGGACGCCAAAAGTTGGGCTTGGGAGCAGAGCTAATGAGGTTTTTGCCATCCATTTCATAAACCACCAACCTACCGCCTCTTTTATCAAATACCAATTTGGTGGTTTGTGTGGTGATTATGATTTCAGATGAAGACTCCATGAGTTGGGGAGCAGATTTTTTCTCAGTAGTCTTTGAGATGGGAATGTAATTTAACAAAAACTGTTCACCAGCTATGGCATAGTCTTTCTTGGCCCAGGGTTTATCTTCTTTCAATGTAAAGGAAATCTTCAAATGGTAATAGAACCCTTGCTTCATATCTATTTTGGGAAGGTCCAACCGTAATTTTCCCGAAGTCCCTGCTTCAATATCTGGAGAATCAATGCTTCCGCTTTTGACCACTTTTCCGTCCTCAGTGATTTCCCAAACCACATCATAAGTATTCAAATTTGTTCTGAAATGTCGATTCTCAACCGTAAATAACCCTTTGGAAATACTATCGGCAGCAATTTTGACCCGTTGCCATACATATTTGGCCTGCCACCCCCCTGATTTTATTTTTCCATCGGCAGAAATCAATCCCTTTTGAATAGGATTTAAATCGGCTTGTTCCTGACCAAAGTCTTGCCCATGTTTCCACAATGGTTTTTCATCCTTACTTTCCTTAAAAACCAATTGGTCCCGCCAGTCCCACACAAAACCTCCTACAAGTCGGGAGTATTTTCGGATTGCCTTCCAATATCCTTCTAAATCTCCTGTTGAATTGCCTTGAGAGTGAGCATATTCGCACCAAATCACTGGTCGATTATCATCAGATTTCGTTGCAAGATCAATCATGTCATCCGTAAGACGATACATTCTACTCAGGAAATCAGTATAAACTCGGTCTTTTGGTTCAGGCTTTGGCCAGTTATAGCCATAGATGTTTTGCGCACCTTCCGCATGAATGGGACGTGTTGGGTCAAATTCCTTTATCCAAGCTGAAAGTGCCGCATGATTGGGTCCAAAACCGGCTTCGTTCCCCAAAGACCAACTAACGATGGATGGATAGTTTTTGTCGCGCTCTACCATACGGATGCCGCGTTCCAAAAAAGCACTATGCCAAGCTGGAATATTACTAAAAAGAGAACCTTTACCATGACTCTCAATGTTGGCCTCGTCCATTACGTAAATACCGTATTCATCGCACAATTCGTACCAGTATGGTGGGTTTGGATAGTGTGAAGAGCGGGAGGCGTTCACATTCAACCGTTTCATCAGTTCTGCATCGCGACGCATGGCTTCTTTATTTTCAGCCTTGCCAGTAATGGCATCCCAATCGTGCCGATTGACTCCGTAGAGCAAAACAGGAACTCCATTTACCTTAAACTGGCCATCTGAAATATCGATTTCTCGAAAACCAATACGTGTGCTTCGGGCTTCAACCAACTTACCATTGGCATCTCGCAAAGAAAGAACAAGTGTATACAGATTAGGAAACTCTGCCGACCACTTTTTTGGGTTCTTTACATCAACCTTCATTAGGTTTTCAAAGGGTCGGTTGCCAATCTGGGGATAATGTTCTTTCAAAATCTTTTCCACAGTTATTTCCAAAGCCTTAGGTAAAACAGGCTGACTTTCTTCGTCATAGAGCTGTGCGGCGACTGTCCAATCCTTGGTGTCAACATTCCCAAACTTTACAATTTCCGGACGTATCTGGAGTTCAGCGTCTTCATAGTTTTCATCCAAATCCGTTCTAACCCCAAAATCATACAACTGTACTTTGGGCGCTGCTTCCAGATAGACTTCACGTGTAATTCCGCTCATACGCCAATGGTCCTGGTCTTCCAAATAACTACCATCTGACCATTGCAGCACTTGCAAAGCAATCAGGTTCTCTTTTTTTGGGGTGAGGAGGGGTGTGATATCAAATTCTGCTGGCAAGCGATTGTCCTCACTATACCCAACGTAATTGCCATTGACCCATACACGAAGAGCAGAAGAAGCTGCCCCTACATGCAGCGTTACTTGCATATCTTTCCATTCTTTTGGGAGGGTAAAGTTCTTTCGGTAGCTTCCTGTTGGATTATAATCTTCTGGGATATTGGGTTGTTCTACCCCTTTATTTTCCCAAATTTGGTGTGTTAGACGATGCCAAGGCTTGCCATAGCCATATAGCTCCCAGTTGGAGGGTATGGGTAATTCATTCCAATTATTATCGGGATAAGTGGGTTGAAAAAAGTCTTGAGGTGCTTTGGAAGGTGCCTCGGCAAAATGAAACTTCCAAGCTCCATCCAATGATAGCTTTCTTGGAGAAGCATCCCTATCTGCAGCAATGGCCAGTTTCTCATCGGGATAAGATATAGATGTTGCCCTTGCAGGAAGTTTATTAACGTTAACCACCTCAGGATTTTGCCAATGAGGTTTGGTCTGGGCATACGGTTGGGAGGCAAATACCAAAAAAAAGAGTTGAAAAACTATGTGTAACGATTTGGTGCTCATTATTCCCCTGCTTTTTTCAATGCTACGTATTTCTTTCGTAGCGCCATTTCTAATCCGTTTGCCTCAGGTTTTCCAATTAAATTGTTGATTTCTTTAGGGTCTTTGGACAAATCATAGAGCTCTTCAAAAATGACATCGGTTGTATCGCGATTCATGAAGTACTTCATGTACTTTTTGTCACCACTTACCACGCCTTCAGTACTAGGAATATAATAGGCTTCAGAAGATTCCCAAATATGCTCGTAAAAGAATTCGTTCCGCCAATTATTATTCTTTCCATCAATTAGTTCAGATAGGTCTTTGCCCTGCATCTGCTCTGGGAGCTGTATTCCCGCATAGGAGAGTATGGTAGGTGCAATGTCTATATTGAGTACCTTGTCGTTGATTGTTTTCTGGGCGTTTATCGTATCACTCGGATTATAGATTATCATCGGAACACGAATGGAAGGTTCGCTACCATACCACTTTCCGGCCAAGCCGTATTCGCCTAAATAGAAACCATTATCGCTGGTAAAAATAATGATGGTGTTTTGATCCAGGTTTAGCCTTTCGAGTTCTTTGCGTAGTTTCCCTACCACTTGGTCAACACCATAAATCAAACGATAGTAATCCTTTATGGATTCTTGCTGCATCGTAGGATTGGCAAAACGAGTTTCCCATCTGTTTCTTGCCACGTTATTTTCCGTAAATCTTTCCGGGAAATAATTCCGAAAGGCTTCAATAGATGTTTTAGGAATGTTCATACTATCGGTGACATATAAATCATCATACGCCCTATCTGGATTGAAATGTCCCGGATCACTTTCCACATGAGGCGCTTTGAAACTAACAGATAGGGAAAACGGTTTTTCATTGCCTTGTTGTAACTCTAGGAAATCGACTATTTGTTTACCAATTTTTTTAGTCAAGTGGATGGAATCCCCATTTTCGTCTCTTTCATTGAAAGTACCTTGACCTGGAAATCCTTTCCAATAGTCAAAGTGTTTAGAAGGTAATTTATTGCCCACCCCGTACTTGCCAATAAAACCAATATGGTATCCAGCTTTCCTTAATAATAAAGGATATGTATTTTGGAGTTGCTCTTCTGAAAAGTTTTTGGCAAACCCCCAAATATTATGCCTTCTAGCATATTGCCCTGTTAAAATACTGGCTCTGCTAACTGCACAGATGGAGGTAGTAACGTATGCATTCTTGAAATACACACTTTCAGCTGCCAGAGTATCGAGATTTGGTGTTATAATATCTGAATTTCCCGCATAGCCAAGTGCGTCCCAACGTTGGTCATCAGTGAGGAGGAAGATGATGTTTGGGGTATTGTTTTCATTTTGTGACCTAATATCCCTTTTGCTACGATTACATCCTAAGACACAAATCAAAACAGCTATACAAAAAAAAGAAAAATTAAAATATGTTGATTTCATATTTAAAAAAGCGGTACTGCATTTAAAGCCGTACCGCTAAGAAATTAACTAAACTAACTCAAATTACTTATGAGATTCTCTTTATTCCCATCCAGGGACTTGTTCAAATCCAAACTTCTACACTTGACCCAAGGGTATCATCCTTATTAAAGTGCTTTTGTTGGTATATGCTTCTACCATTTCCTAATAGTTTTCAGGCGTAACATCTGCAAAGCGGAAACCTAAATAGATGTCATCAATTTTCGCAGTGGTTGTACCTCCACTAAACTTAAAACCAATTCCCTGCCAGCCACCATTCAGTTCGGGAGCTGTAAAAGAAACTGCTTCTGTTCCGTTGGCGGGTTCGCTGCCTGGAGTAGGATTGACAAACACCCGAACCAAATCAGGGTCGGCGGTTCCATTGGTTTCAATCTTGGCAACCAACCATAATGGGCCATCCTCTACTGACACGTCTGTTGCGTCTATGTTATTAAAGGGTCCGAAGGTCATCATACCAAGAGGGGCACCAAGGGATATCGTTTTACCAATTCCCAAAAATTGACCGTTCGGTCCACTCCCGCCAAAGTCTTCTGTATCATTATCGACCAGCATCACTATCAATTCACCAGTGTCATCGGTTGCACCAGCAAACTCTGCTTGAAAGGCAAACCAGTACGTACGCCCATCATCCAGATAGGTTTCCGACAATCCCCTTTTGTAGCGTGTTGCGCCAACACTGGCATCCAGTAATAAGGAATTGCCTGTTGTTTCTACTGAGAGTGTATTGTTTACAATTCCCCCTGAAACCACATTTACATCACCGCCGGACAATCTAGCCCATGGGCCTAACCATCCATCTTCGGCAGCACCTTGCCCCTCAACGGAAGCATCAACCGTATAACTATCGAAGGTTTCAAAAACTACGGGTGGGAGGTCTAGATAATTTAGGGGTGTAACATCCTGATACGTATTGCCTACGTAGATGTCATCAATTTTTACTGAGGAGACATTTCCGCCGGTATACTTAAAGCCAACTCCCTGCCATCCACCACTGAGCTCAGGGGCAGCAAAGGATACAGCCTCCGTACCATCTGCAGGTTCGGTACCGGGAGTAGGATTGACAAACAATCGGACAAGGTCGGGATCAGCAGTCCCATTGGTCTCAATCTTGGCTACCAACCATAGCGCACCATCAGCCGTCACGTCGGTTGCCTCTACATTATTAAATGGTCCAAAGGTCATTAGACCCACCGCACTCGGGTTAATAGTTTTACCGATTCCCAAAAATTGGCCATCGCCGCCACCTGCCCCAAAACTTTCCGCATCGTTATCAACCAGCATCACCTGTACTTCACCTCCATCCAAATCCGTATTAGTAAACTCGGCTTGAAAAGCGAACCAGTACGTATTGCCATTATCCGTATATGGAGTCGAGAAATTACGTTTATAGCGCGTATTAGCACCGCTTGCGTCCAGTAAAATGGAATTTCCTGAAGATTCCACGGCAAGTGAATTATTTAAAATACCACCGGACACCACATTTACATCATCTCCATCCAATCTAGTCCATGCCCCTGCCCATCCATCAGCAGCGGTACCCTGGCCCTCTACGGTAGCATCGGCCGTAAAACTATCGAACGTTTCAAAAACTATAGGTGGTAATGGTTCTTCAGGTTCGATGACCGTAACTGTCCTTTCGAATTGGTCTTCCCCTGAACTATTGCTGGTAGTCAATATAACGGTGTATGTACCTCCTTCCTGATAAGTGTAAATCGGGTTTTCTTCAGCAGATGTTTGTCCATCACCAAAATCCCAGCTATAACTTTGAGGATTGTCCACCGATGCGTTTCTAAATGTGACAGTTAAATCAGTCACATTGAACGTAAATAAGGTGTATGGCTCATCTACGCTTGGATCATCTTCATCGCACCCAACCAAAAAAACGATTGTTAGGATTGAAAGAAGAATCAGCACAGAATTAAGTTTGGTCTTCATTTTATAATGTTTTGTATCAAGTTATTAAGTATAGTTTGGTAAACACTGTTCATTACCAGCCTTCATTTTGCGTGAAACCGAATTCCTCCACTTGGCCTAAGGGAATTCCCAATAAAGTTCTGATGTTGGTATAGGCTTGAGGTGGGTCTGTTGCTCTTAATGCACGCTGCTCGACACCATGGGCGGTCATGACTTCAACGGCTTTGCCTGTTCGCAACAAATCAAACCATCTATGGTTTTCAAAAGCGAGTTCCCTACGCCGTTCGTCTGCAATGGTCTGTTCCAAATCTGCCAGTTCCTCCGGACTTAGACTGGCGTCCGTCAGCGACCTAGCACGTATTTGCTCCAACAAGGCTACAGGATCTCCACCGCCTACTTCGTTATATACCTCGGCCAATAATAAAAGAGCATCCGCATAGCGGAACATAGGAAAATTGACGTCTTGAGTATTATTGCCTTGAGCCTCAAATCCAAAATTATATTTGCTCATCCATGGCTCTATGGTCATTCCATCGTCATAGAAGGATATGTTGTGTAAAAAGCGGGCATCCTCAGGGGTGTAAAGGTTTATCAAATCTTGGGTCGGTTGATTTTGCCCAGCACGAGAATTTGGTGGACCATTTTCCCCCAAGATATCGTTACCGCTATTAAAGGGCACAAAATTGGAAACAAAGTTAGACCCCTGCCCCAAGGCAAAAGAATACTGGATTTCAAAGATGGACTCGCTATTGTTTTTGTTTGCTGGATCAAAAACGCTCGGATATGTAGCCTGTAAAGAG
Source organism: Flagellimonas maritima (assembly GCF_003269425.1). Classification (NCBI taxonomy): domain Bacteria; kingdom Pseudomonadati; phylum Bacteroidota; class Flavobacteriia; order Flavobacteriales; family Flavobacteriaceae; genus Flagellimonas; species Flagellimonas maritima. The sequence goes on from NZ_CP030104.1 coordinate 781,901, forward strand.
TATCCCAGGCCCTGTATTTGTTCCAATAGTGGTCTGGCTTCAGCAAACTCTTGTAATACCATATGCATTTTTGCCTTTAACATCAATGCTGCTCCCCTGTTGGCCCTTCCGGTTTCTGTGGCGCCCGGGGCAGGAAGAAGGTCGATTGCAGTCTGTGCGTCACCCAAAATATTGGCATACACCTGTGCTATCGGTATTCTTTCCAGAAACTCATCGGAAAGAATTTCGTCCGGGGAATCTCCGGCTGAGGTTACAAAAGGAACATCTCCAAAAAGCTGTACCAAATTAAAATAGAACCAACTTCTAAGAAACAATACTTCACCCCGCCTAATGTCCCTATTGTCTTCATTGATGAATTCAACATCATCGATATTTTCCAATACAAAATTGGCCCTTGAAATGCCCGAATATGAGGTATTCCAATAAGATGACAAATTTCCATTTGCAGATAGCATCAAGAAAAGGTCCACATCTTCATTACCTTGTCCTCCTCGGTCTCCAGGGTTGAATTGAAAAGAGGTATTGTCCGATCTGTTTTCCCCAAAGCGCCAATGGGCGCCATTGTTTAATCCCCTATTCGTATTATAAATGCCTGCTACCGCTTCATCTATCTGGGCCTCGGTCTGAAAAAAAGCTGTAGGGGTCTGAAAGGTTTCTGGGCTTTCATCCAAAAATTCGTCGCAACTGGCAGCTATCAAAGCGACCGTAATTATGTATAGTGATAATCTGGTTTTCATGCTAATATTTTTAAAAAGTTACATCGAGTCCTAAAGTGAATACCCTTGCTATCGGAAAGGCACCGTAGTTGACATTACGTACCAATGCAGTATCTCCAGACCTATTGATTTCTGGATTGCCATTTTCATATTCGGTAAAAAGAAATGGATTTTGAACGCTGGTGTAAAGACGTGCATTTCTAAAGAAATTACCCGAATCTTCACCCTTGATGTTATATCCTAAAGTAATATTACGAACCCATAGATAATCACCATCCTCTACATAAAATGAATTGGGTTGCCGAAACCGCTGGCGACTTCTTGCACTAGCAGTTCCAGGAATCCCGCCCAAAGTAGGGTCTTGCCCTGGTCGCCATCTTTCCAATTGTCTGGTGTCAACATTGAACACCCCATCTTGATTGCCGTTAAACTGTGTAAAACCATTGAATATTTGTTGTCCGACCACACCCACAAAAATCACGTTGAGGTCTAGGTTTTTATATCTAAACGTATGCACCATTCCATAATTAAAATCGGGATTTGGATTACCGATAATCATGAAATCCTCTGCATCACCCAAAATACCATCACCATTACCGTCTTCATACTTTAAAGAACCTACCTGTTGCGAATTATCATCATATTTAGGTACATCGGGGTTATCCAAATCCTCTTGGGTGAACAGGCCCGTAACCTTAAAACCTCGATATAGTCCAACTTCTTCCCCAACTGCTGTTTCAGTAAATTCACGAGCAATGACACCTCGTCTTATAAATCCTGCATCTGCGGACAATTCCAATACCTTACTTCGATTGCGGGTAAAATTAAGGTTGGCATCCCATTGAAATTCCTTACCACCAAAGACATTTTTCAGTTGCAGTTCAATTTCAACACCCCTATTTTGAATGCTACCCAAATTTGTCAATATTGAACCGAACCCGGAGGTGGTTGGTAAGGGTAAATCTTCTAAAAAACCTTCGGTTTCAATATTATAATAATCTACGCCCAAAAAGATTCTGTTGTTCAAAAAGCCCAAATCGACCCCGAAGTTGGTTTCTTCGGCTTCTTCCCAGGTCAACAAAGAGTTTGGAAGACTGGTCACCGCGCTTCCTGGAGCATTGTTCCCTCCAAAAACGTAATCGGGCCTAGGTGTATTGGGATCGGATGGATTTATTCGACCTTGTGCCCGAAAATCGCCGATATTGGCATTGCTACCGCTAATACCATACCCGCCTTCCAGTTTAAATTCTGAAACTGTGTTTTTAATATTCTTCCAAAAGGGTTCATTTGATATACGCCAAGCAGCAGCCACTGAAGGAAAATTACCAAAACGTGTATCAGCACCAAAACGTGAAGAACCATCGCGACGTATGGTACCGGTAACGTAATACTTATCCTTATAGGCATAATCCAAACGGCCAATAAAGGAAACCAGTTTATTTTCACTAGCTTCACCCCTTCCTGTAAAATTGTTAATGTTCTCAGGATTCACGTTGTCAGAATTGGGAATCCGAATGGATTGGTCAATAATATCTACGGCACGGACAATTGTATTATCAGAGCGCCTTACCTCTAAATTAGCCCCGACCAAGGCGTCAATACGGTGATTTTCGGCAATGGTGGTAGAATATCTTAACGTGTTTTCCCAAATCCAATTAAAATTGGTCAACTCGTCGATGCCTGCCCTTGCCTGCCTAGTTCCCAATAAATTAGGGGTCAAATTACTCCCTGGAAAATCCGAAGGTTCAAAGAACGTGTTTCTACGATCGGTATACTGGATCGATCCGAAGGTTTTAACTGTAAGCCCTTCTATGATATCCAACTCCAAAAAACTTCCCGCCAAAAGTTGGTTGGTACGGCGGTTATCTTCCCTTTCCGTTAATAGGTATACTGGGTTTACATTGTAAAAAGGCAGTACATCTCCCCGGGCTATATTGGTCAACTCACCGTTCTCATCAAATACAGGAGCGGAGGGGTCAAGCCATCTAGATAAAGGTACTGCATTAAAAATTTGAAAGTTCTCACGACCGGCATCTGTGCGCCCTCCCGTGGCAATGGTTTGAGTGGGTGCTAGATTAAGGCCAACCCGAATATTATCGGTCACGTCTACATCAATGTTAGCTCTGATGCTATATCTTTTAAAATTGGTATTTATCAACGTACCATCTTGGTTGGTATAATTTGTGGAGATATTGTAACGAACATTTTCGGTACCGCCATTGATACCAATATTGTATTCGGAAATCGGTGCATTTCTGGTAATCACATCAAACCAATTAGTGCCTTCTCCCAAATCGCCCAATGCAATCAAACGGTCCAATTCTGTTTCCTCGCCTGGCCCCAAAGAACCTGTGGCGAAACGCTGGTCTTCAAAAATTTCTATTCTGTAGCGTCGTAATTGTTCAGCATTCAATATATTGGGTTGTTCAAATTCAGGGATGCTTTGAAAACCTGTGGATACACCAAATGTAATGGTCGGTTTTCCAACTTTTCCACGCTTTGTGGTTATTACCACTACACCGTTGGATGCCCTAGACCCGTAGATGGCCTTGGAAGAGGCATCCTTTAAGACACTTATGGATTCAATGGAATTGGGATCAATGGAACTTAATACAAAATTATCACGCTGGCTATTGACGTTTCCCAATGGAATTCCATCCACCACATATAAAGGTGCATTATTGGCTCCTGTCGAGGCCACACCACGGACTAAAATTTCCGGACCTCCACCGGGTGCTCCATTCTGACGAAGCTGTACCCCCGAAACCTGACCGGAAAGGGCTTGTTCAAAAGTGGTTATGGGTTGCTCTTGAATGGTTGCAGCTTGCACTGTAGAAACGGCACCGGTCAGATCTTCTCTATTTCTGGTACCATACCCAATGACCACCACTTCGTCAAGTTGGGCAGTATCTTCCATCAAAACAATATCTATTGTGTTTCTTCCATTTATGGCCACTTCTTGTTCCACAAAACCTACATAAGAATACACTAGGGTAGCACCCTCGGAGACGGTAATGGAATATTGACCGTCAAAATCTGTCTGTGTTCCATTTGTAGTGCCTTTTTCGATAACCGTGGCCCCGGGTAACAGTTCACCGGTTTCTGCAGATATGCTGCCTGTTATTGTCCTAGTTTGTCCGTAAGCGGAAAAACTATAGAGGACTAGTGTCAAAAACACTAAAAAAAAAGGTAGACCCTTAGGTAAGGGCTTCCTTTGTAGCTTTTCTTTCATCCTTAGTTCGTTTAGTTGTTTGAATTCCATTGCGAAAAAATCTGAAATATGCCAAATAAATTTTCATGTAGTCAAAAACCTACACTTATTTTTGCATATTTATCAATCACGTAACAATAATATAACCTTGCAAAATACTATCCATCCTGTACTGTACTGTGGGGGTATTTTGATTTAAGCAATGCGTAAAATCCAAGAAAGTGCTTCGAAATTTTTGAAGGATAAGAAAGTATTAGACGGAATGTCTGTCTATAAGATTGAAGTCGTTTTTTTTTTTGGTCTTCTTGTTCTCCAAAATCATTTTCGCAGCTTCGGTTCCCATTTTTGTAAAATCCGTGCTGATTACGGTTATTCCCAAAAGTTCTTTGAGTGGGGTATCATTGTAGGAGATAATTCCAATATCCTCGCCAAATTTATAATGCCGATCCCTTAATTGCTTAACGAGGTTTACCAAATCCGTTTCTTCAATAATAATAAACAGATCTTTGAGCTGTAGCTCCATACTATCATAAATTTCATCCAAAACCTCATAATCAAAAGTGTGTTCAATACAGAATTTCTTGAAACCCGTAACAATGCCCTTGGGATAGGGATACACCGATTTTGAGGGGTAGACGAGAATGATTTTTTGATATTTTTTTAGTTTGTCCAGTCCAATGGACAATGCAGCGTAAATGTCCCCCGAAAAGTCTTGGTAGATTCGACCGGCTTTCATGGAGAGACTCAAGATATTTCTGTCCATAATAATCAATTTTTCTTCAGGAATTTTTCGGACTACCTCCAAAATTTCATCAGTACACCCCATATGCTGCAAGTTTTCATTTTTAAAATGGGGCATAATCACAAATTGGTCATACTCTTTCGCCTTCTTTGCCAATATATTTTTGAATACCGAAGGCTCACAATGGTATATATACACATCCACTTGAGCCTTTGATCCCAAAGCCTGCACAAAAGAGTTGAAGATTCTCATTTTGTACGAACTCAGTTTATTGATAAGGAACAGAACCTTGGTCTTTGATGAAAAATCGGCCCTTGCTACATAATATCCTTTTCCTTTTACAGATTCGATGATGTTTTGTTTCCTCAAAATACCATAGGCCTTTTCCACTGTATCACGTGAAAGCAAACACTCCTCACTTACTTCATTTATCGAGGGAATCTTTTCGCCTTTTTCCAAAAAACCCTTTCCAATCGCTTCCATTATCGAGTCGACAATCTGTCTATACTTTGGAATCCTAGAATTTACATCCACCTTGATATGTTCGATACTATTGAAAGCCATGACTCTGTATTCTATTTAGGTCTTATTCGAAATAAATTCAAATTCAAAAGTATTAATAAAAAGTAGATTCATAAGTTTTGAGTATCTTGACAAGACAGTATAGTACAGGATGCCTAAACCCATCGCTTATCCTATTTTCGTCTTGAAAGTGGTATAAAACACTTCAAAACTATGCAAACAAGAACATATAATCACGTCGATTATTTATGGGATGATACAAAGGCCGCTTCGTTAGAAAATGACGAAGTGGCACTTTTTTTATACCGTTCCAATATTTTAGGTTCAGATTTACGTATAACCAACTACGGAGGTGGAAATACAAGCTGTAAAACCATCGAAAAAGACCCGTTGAGCAATAAAGAAGTAGAGGTAATGTGGGTGAAAGGGTCTGGTGGCGATATAGGCACCTTAACCAGGCAAGGTATTGCTGGTCTATACACGGAAAGACTGAGAAACTTAAAAAATGTGTACCGAGGACTTGAACATGAAGATGAAATGGTAGGATTGTTCAACCATTGCCTGTTTGATTTGGATAGTAAAGCACCTTCGATAGATACACCTTTGCATGGACTCCTCCCGTTCAAGCATATAGACCATTTACACCCTGATGCTTTGATTGCAATAGCGGCAACGAAGAATAGTAAAAAAATTACGCGAGAGATATGGGGCGATACCATGGGTTGGGTACCTTGGCAACGGCCTGGTTTTGATTTAGGGTTACAACTTGAAAAATGTCTAAAAGAGAATCCCGGCATTAGAGGAATTGTTTTGGAGAGCCATGGTCTTTTTACTTGGGGCGATAGCTCGTATGAGTGTTACTTGAACAGCCTTGAGGTCATCGAGATAGCTTCGGAATATATAGAGGGTCACGTTAAAAAGAATGGCAAAGTATTTGGCGGACAAAAACTTGAAAGTCTTCCATCGGGAAAACGAATAGAACAAGCCGCTAAACTAGCACCCATTTTAAGGGGTCTTTGCTCAAGTGAAAATAACATGATTGGGCATTTTACCGATGAAGAGCGGGTACTGGAGTTCATCAATAGCAACGACCTTGAAAAACTTGCACCACTTGGTACTTCTTGCCCTGATCATTTCCTTCGTACTAAAATCAAGCCCTTAGTTTTGTCCTTGGATAAGGAAGAAAGCTTGGACAACTTCAATGCAACGGTCCAGATACTTCAGCCCCAGTTTGAAGATTATCGCAATGATTACAAGGAGTATTATGAAGGATGCAAACACAGCAATAGCCCTGCCGTGCGTGACCCAAATCCGGTGGTGATCATTTATCCAGGAGTCGGTATGTTCACCTTTGCAAAAAACAAACAAACGGCACGGGTAGCAAGTGAGTTCTACATCAACGCTATCAACGTGATGCGGGGTGCAGAAGCCATTTCAACATATGTTGCACTACCAAGGCAAGAGGCCTTCGATATTGAATATTGGTTATTGGAAGAAGCAAAATTACAGCGAATGCCAAAGGAAAAGCCTCTTTCTCGAAAAATAGCCATCATAACTGGCGCTGCAGGTGGCATAGGAAAAGCCATCGCGGAAAAATTAGTTGCGGAAGGTGCCAACGTGGTAATGACCGATGTCAATCAAGAAGCCTTGAAAGAAACGACCAAGTCGATGGGCAAGGATGAGGCCATACAAACCATTTGCGACGTTACGAATACCACTTCCATTGAAAAAATGTTCGATTTATCTTGTTTGAACTTTGGAGGGGTTGATGTCGTAATCCATTCCGCCGGTTTAGCCATTTCCAAACCTTTGGAAGAAACCACTATGACGGATTGGCAATTATTACAGGATGTATTGGTTAAAGGGCAGTTTCTATTGGCACAATTTGGTTCAGACATCATGAAAAAACAAGGTTTGGGAGGCAACATGGTCAACATTGCAAGTAAAAATGGACTTGTCGCCGGCCCCAACAATGTTGGTTACGGGACGGCCAAAGCAGCACAACTACATATGACCCGACTTTTAGCAGCTGAACTTGGTGCTGATAAGATTCGCGTGAATACCGTAAATCCTGATGGAGTTATTGTTGGAAGCAAAATATGGGAAGGCGAATGGGCCGAAGGAAGGGCAAAAGCTTATGGTGTTTCGGTTGATGAACTGCCAAGCCATTATGCAAAGCGTAACTTACTTAACGAGATTATTTTACCGGAGGATGTGGCCAATGCTGTATTTTCCTTGGTGGCCATATTGGATAAAAGTACGGGCAACACCATAAACGTTGATGGTGGAATGGCCAACGCCTTTGTCCGCTAACCCGTCTTTGCAGCAACAAAGACCAGTGGATGTTGTACCTTTAATAGAGTTCGACATTTCTTTGCCATCATTCAAAAAAATGGAAATGAAGTTAAACGCAGAAATACTGAATGAACAAAACAGTAGGTTCATCGAAACCCATAAACCCGAATATCATTTTCTTGCGCAGAGTCTTGAAAAAAAAGGTGTTCAAGTAAATGACGTTATAAAAAAGCTACAAGAACTACAAGTGGCCATCCCCAGTTGGGCGTTGGGTGCAGGAGGTACTCGTTTTGGAAGGTTTTCATATCAAGGTGAACCCGCTTCTTTAGAAAATAAAATAAGTGATGTAGGCATAATTCACGCACTAACCAACACGGCAGGTGCCATATCGCTACACATTCCATGGGATATCCCTAAAGATTACAACGCTATCAAAGAATTGGCTGCCTCCTTGGATATAAAGTTTGACGCGGTCAACTCCAATACTTTCCAAGACCAGCCGAGCATGAATAAAAGCTATAGGTTCGGCTCTTTGTGCAATACGGATTCCTCTGTTCGGGAAATTGCCATTCAGCATAACCTTGAAGTCATTGATACTGGCAAAAAACTGGGCTCCAATAGTCTAACAGTGTGGTTGGCGGATGGAAGTAATTTTCCTGGGCAGCAGAATTTTCAGGAAGCATTGCAAAACACTAAAGAGAGTCTAAAGCATATCTATAAGTCCATGCCCGATGACTGGAAGCTCTTCATCGAATACAAACCCTATGAACCTAACTTTTATAGCACTGTTATTCAAGATTGGGGAACTTCCTTGATGCTGGCCGAAGGTTGCGGTCAACGGGCATATACTCTCGTAGACCTAGGCCATCATTTACCAAATACCAATATTGAACAGATTGTTGCCACTTTGATGATGAAAGGTAAGCTTGGTGGGTTCCATTTTAATGACAGTAAATATGGTGATGATGACCTTACCGTAGGTTCTGTAAAACCCTATGCTCTTTTTTTAATTTGGAATGAATTGGTTTATGGAATGGAGAACAATCCCAATAATCCATCGCCTGCTTGGATGATTGATGCCAGTCACAATATCAAAGACCCGCTAGAAGACCTCTTGCAATCGCTAGAAGCCATCCAAATTGCCTATGCACAAGCATTATTGGTCGACCAAAAGGGTTTACAAGAAGCTCAAAAACAACAAGATGCAACACTTTGTCAAGAAATTCTACAAGATGCCTATCGTACCGATGTGAGACCATTATTACGAGAAGCACGTTTGTGCAGCAGTGCCGCCATAGAACCTATTGCCTCTTATCGCTCCTTGAATATTCGAAATCAGCTGATTAAAGAACGGGGATTGCATACTGTGGCATCAGGACTTTAAGGATTTTTTTTATGGCAAAAGAAAACGTAACAGCAATATTTGACATCGGCAGGACCAATAAAAAATTCTTCCTATTTGATAAAAACTACCGAGAGGTCCATAAAGAATATGTACGGCTTGACGAAATTGCAGATGAAGATGGTTTCCCAACAGAAGACCTTTCTGCACTTCAAACCTGGCTCAAGGAATGCTTTGACCGAATCTCGCACGCCAAAAAGTTCAACGTTGGCAGCATTAATTTTTCAACCTACGGTGCCAGTTTGGTACATTTAGATAAGCACGGCAAAGTACTTACACCTTTGTATAATTATTTAAAACCCATTCCTTCGCATATTCTAGAGGAATTTTACGCTAAATATGGAAGTAAAGACCATATAGCTGTTGAAACAGCTTCACCACAATCAGGCATGCTCAATTCAGGATTGCAATTGTTTTGGTTGAAGCGAGTGCAACCAGGTATTTTTCAACAAATACGCTATTCGTTGCATCTTCCACAGTATTTATCTTACCTTTTTACAGGAATTCCGGTAAGCGACTACACAAGCATTGGCTGCCATACCAATTTATGGGATTATAGCAAGCAAGATTATCACCGATGGGTCTATGATGAAGGTTTGGAAACCATGCTTCCGCCTGTAGTTTCTACCAAGACCAGTGTCAACTTGCACCATAAAGGTGCGTCTTTGAAAATTGGAGTTGGCATTCACGATAGTTCCGCTGCCCTCTTTCCCTATCTTATGGGAGAACATAAACCATTTTTACTGCTCTCGACGGGCACTTGGTCGGTTGCCATGAATCCTTTTACCGAAAATTCTCTTACCATCGAAGACCTAGGGCATAACTGCTTACATTATATGCGCATTGATGGTAATCCTGTACGGGCTTCACGCTTTTTTATGGGAAATGAATACAAGTTGCAAGTAAAGAAGTTGACAGAACATTTCAACAAATCTGATGGCCATCATCGAGGAATGAAGTTCGATTTTGATATCTACCGAAAAATACAGGAAAATACCGCTCCACACTTTAAGTTTGAAGGCATTCAATTGAAACATGAAAGGGCCAAAAATACCAATTTAAGTGTATTTGACAGTTTTGAAGAAGGTTACCACCAGTTGATGTTCGAGTTGTTGCGACTACAATACCAAACCATAAAACGTGCTATTGGTAATTCACCCATCAAGAAAATCTATATTGACGGTGGCTTTACCGACAATGACATCTTTGTGAAATTAATCGCAAATCATTTCAAACAATACAAAGTACGTACCACGCAGTCACCATTGGGTTCTGCCCTGGGCGCTGCCATGGTAATGGGCAACGAAAAATTGGACAAAAGCTTTTTTAAGGAACGGTATCGAATGAAAAAGCTAATGCCCTTACAAATTCTAGAGAACAAACGATAACCATGACCTGGAACTACAACAAAAACTATCCTTCCATTGAGGACCTTCGAAAAAAAGCTAAGAAACGTATTCCAAAGTTTGCTTTTGAATATCTTGACGGTGGTTGTAATGAAGATGTCAACCTTTATCAAAATACCGCCCAACTTCGAAAAATAACCCTTCGCCCCAACTACTTGACCGAACATACACAGTCAAGCATGAAGACAACACTTTTCGGCGTGGAGTATGATGCCCCTTTTGGAATTGCGCCAGTAGGCCTACAGGGATTGATGTGGCCAAATTCACCTGAAATACTGGCAAAGGCAGCCCTAAAGCACAATGTTCCCTTTATACTCAGTACGGTGACTACGAGTGGTATAGAACGTATCGGTGAGCTTACCGAGGGAAAAGCTTGGTTCCAGCTGTATAGACCTGCCAAAGATGAATTACGTGACGATATCTTACAACGTGCCGAGGCATCAGGGTACCCAGTACTAGTCCTGCTATGCGATGTACCCACATTTGGATATCGACCAAGGGATATTCGAAACGGACTAGCCATGCCACCGAGCATGTCGCTCAAGAATATCTTTCAAGTTCTTGGAAGACCTACATGGGCGTTAGAAACTTTACGTATTGGACAACCCAGTTTTGAATCACTGAAACCATATATGCCCAAAAATTTGAATCTGAAGCAATTGGGGCAATTTATGAACCAAACCTTTAACGGAAGATTGAACGAAGAACGCATTAAGCCCATACGCGATTTATGGAAAGGCAAAATTGTTTTGAAAGGTGTGGCCAATGAGGAAGATGCCGAAAAAGCTATTAGCTTGGGATTGGACGGTATCATTGTTTCCAATCATGGGGGGCGACAGTTGGATGCCGGCGAAGCATCCATAAAACCGTTGACCAGAATAGCTGCCAAATATGGAGAGCAAATTACTGTAATGATGGACAGCGGAATACGCTCTGGTCCCGATATGGCCAGATCCTTGGCAAGTGGAGCACAATTTACCTTTTTGGGAAGATCATTTATGTACGGAGTAGCAGCACTTGGAAAACAGGGTGGGAACCATACTATTGCTATCCTAAAGACCCAACTTCAACAGGTCATGGAACAGCTTTGCTGTGAAAAAGTTGAGGATTTTCCAAAGCATTTAATTCATTCATGAACAGAAACAAACCAAAGAATTCAATCAGTCCATTGGGCTTAATACAACCATATGAGTCAGTTTAACATAGACGAGGACATAGAGGAAATTGCAGGCGGCGAATTCGAAAGAGCACCAGTTCCATCGAAAAAACGGAAAGGATGGAAGAGTTTCTTGGGAATGTATGCCGGCGAACACGCGGCTGGAACCGAGTTTATGATCGGACCTCTATTCCTAACAGCTGGTGTAAGTGCCTTTGATCTAATAGTTGGACTATTGATTGGCAACCTTTTAGCCGTTCTAAGTTGGCGTTTTCTCACAGCAGAAATTGCGACAAAATATCGATTGACCCTATATTACCATTTAGAAAAAATTTGTGGTAAAAAACTGGTTACAGGTTATAATCTAGCCAACGGTATTCTTTTTTGTTTTTTGGCGGGATCTATGATTACCGTTTCCGCTACCGCTGTAGGGATTCCCTTTGCTATTGAAATGCCGCGATTGTCGGACACCATGCCTAACGGAGTTACGTGGATACTTATTGTTGTTGCTATTGGGGCAGTGATTTCTTTGATTGCCGCGCGTGGCTATGACACAGTCTCCAAAGCTGCCAATTGGATGTCACCTTCGATTGTAATCGCTTTCTTGGCATGTGGAATAGTTGCACTAAATCAGTTAGGAGTAAAAAGTTTTACCGATTTTTGGAATATTTGGGGTTCGGGCTCAGAGCCTTTTCCAGGACAGATAAAATATACTTTTTGGCATGTGGTGTTATGGTCATGGTTCGCGAATGCTGCTATGCATATTGGGATGTCCGATCTTTCTGTTTTTCGGTTTTCAAAAAAAGCAAGTTCGGGATGGACCACTGCCGCTGGTATGTACGTAGGCCACTATATGGCCTGGATAGCAGCAGCCTTACTTTATGCGGTATATTTAAGGACTCCCGAGGCACAGGCATTCCTTTCCAATGGGGAAGCTCCACCCGTGGCTCCGGGACCATTGGCCAACAATGCTATAGGTATTTTTGGATTGATTGCTGTAGTATTGGCAGGCTGGACCACCGCCAATCCAACAATTTACAGGGCTGGATTGGCATTTCAGGCCATTATTCCCAAGGTATCCACTTTTTGGGTCACCATAATTGCAGGGACAGTGGCAACTATTGCCGGAATTTTTCCTGCATTTGCGATGAAGCTTTTAGGCTTTGTCGCTCTCTATGGATTCATTTTGGCACCTTTTGGAGCCATAATCGTATTTGAACATTTTTTCGCAAAGCGCTTTGGAATTCAATCCTTTTATGCAGAATTGACAAAAGTGTCCTTTAACGTATCCGTACTATTGGCTTGGGGTATCAGCTTTGGAATATTCTATACAATATCCGAAGTATTTGATGTTTTTCTTTCCTTTGTCACGCTACCCGCTTGGTTATGTTGTGGAGCATTATATCTAATCTTCAGTAAAATATTCCAGAGTAAACAAACTAAACGGATACAGGAGAGTACAGGATAAGCATTCGTTAAGACGTAGGTATCTTTATTTTTATGAATTATTTGCACCGTATGTATTTCTCCGGACTCTTTTCTTCAATAGGTATTTTTTTTCTAACATGCCCAACATTTGGTTTTCAGCAGCCACAAAACAACCACTACGAAGATCCCACAATTACCTCAATCAACAGATTGCCTTCACGTGCTACTTCAATTTCATACGAAAGCGAAGGGGCAGCGCTTGAAGCCATTCGAAAAGAATCCAAACGCTACAAGTCGTTGAACGGAAATTGGAAATTTTCTTGGGCTCCTATTCCGGAAGAGGCTCCAAATAATTTCTTTAAGGAAGACTATACTGATGCCGACTGGAATGAAATACCGGTGCCTTCCAATTGGGAATTACACGGGTATGGCACCGCTATTTACACCAATGTTAGATACCCGTTTGTTCCCGTAAATCCACCTTTGGTGCCAGATGATGATAACCCCACGGGAAGCTATCGCACTACTTTTGAGGTTCCCGAAGACTGGAAAAACATGCAAATTACGCTTCAATTTGGAGGGGTAAGTTCAGCATTTCATGTTTGGGTGAACGGAAACCATATAGGATATGGTCAAGATAGTATGCTCCCTTCAGAATATGATATTACACCTTATTTAAAAGAAGGTGAAAATTTACTGGCCGTTCAGGTTTACCGATGGAGCGATGGTGTCTACCTTGAGGATCAGGACCATTGGCGGCTTAGTGGCATCCAAAGGGATGTTTTTATAACTGCATCGCCCAAAGTGCAACTTTACGACTTTTTTGTGAAGACGGACCTGGACGAAACCTATCGGGATGCAACACTACAGATTCGTCCAAAAATCAAAATCCATAACAACCAGGATATTGAGGGTTGGCAACTTGAAGCCCAGCTTTTTGATGATGAAGCGAATCCTGTTCTTAGTCAAAATCTTACCAAGTCTTTAAAAGAAATAACCCGTGAATATTATAACCAGCGTGGAAAGCCAAAATTCGGCCTGTTCGAAGTGGAAATACCAAATCCTAAAAAGTGGAGTTCGGAACGGCCCAATCTGTACACCTTGGTCTTTTACCTTAAGGATCGTGAAGGTTCCATAAAAGAATATCGAAGTACAAAAATTGGTTTCAGGGAGGTTGAATTAAAAGATGGGGAATTATTTGTCAACGGTGTTTCGGTATTACTTTATGGCGTTAACCGACATGATCATGACACTGTAAACGGTAAGGTAATAGATGAGGATTTGATGCTAAAAGATATCCTTACCATGAAGCGGTTCAACATCAATGCCGTTCGAACCTCGCATTATCCAAATGACCCTAGGTGGTATGAGCTATGCGATGAATACGGCATCTATGTAATGGATGAGGCCAATTTGGAGACCCATCAACTTGGAGGGTTTCTTAGCAATCAATCGGAATGGGGAAGCGCTTTTTTGGAAAGGGCCACAAGAATGGTCGAGCGCGATAAAAACCATCCGTCCATCATTTTTTGGTCATTGGGCAATGAATCGGGATCCGGTCCAAACCATCAAGCTATGGCTGGGTGGATAAAGAATTATGACAATACCCGTTTTGTTCACTACGAAGGGGCGCAGACCTTGAACCATGCAGGAAAGGAATTCTTAAAAGACCCCGATTATGTGGATATGATGAGCAGGATGTACATGCCCATCGATCCTATGGTGGAAATGGCTAATTTACAAGAAGACCATAGGGCTGTAATTTGGTGTGAATATGCACATTCGATGGGAAATTCCACCGGGAATTTATTCAAGTTTTGGGATGCCATCCGCGCCAACAAACGGATGATTGGAGGTTATATTTGGGATTGGGTGGACCAAGGTTTGTTACAAAAGACCAAAGATGGAACGCCATATTATGCTTACGGAGGTGATATGGGCGATACCAAGATCAACGATAAGAACTTTTGTTTGAATGGTATCGTAAATCCAGACCGTACTCCCCAACCGGCCCTTTGGGAATGCAAAAAAATCTTTCAGCCGATAGAGGTTACCGACATCAATATTGGGGAAGGAATAATTCAAATACACAACCACCATAATTTTACCAACCTTAACGCCTTCGAACTAATTTGGGAAGTGCAAGAAGATGGCGTCACCATCCAATCAGGAAAAGTGGATGACCTTAACATAAAACCAAAAAACACACGGGAAATCAAGTTGCCCATCTCCAAACCTGAGCCAAAGGCAAATGTTGAGTATTTTCTTAAAGTGTCCTTCACGCTTAAAGGAGCAGCGCCGTGGGCATCAAAAGGACACGAAGTGGCATGGGAACAGTTCAAGCTTCCATATGAAATAGAGCTACAAAATCGGGCTATTGAAAAAACAACCACACTTCATGTCAATGAGACGGATACCAATATCACCTTGTCAACCGATGCATTTTCGGTATCCCTTAATCAAAACACAGGTGAGCTTGTTTCCTATACCTATAAAGGTTCAGTATTAATTATTGGAGGAATGATTCCCCATTTTTGGCGCCCTACCACTGACAATGACCGTGGTGGAGGGAGAACACCCGAAAAGCTTTCTATCTGGAAAAAGGCAAGTGAAGCTAGAGAGTTGATATCCTTTAGGACTAAAAAGATAGATGACAGACATTACTCTATATCTATTTCTTATCAGATTGCGGCGTCAAAAATGAAGTTGGACCTAGAATACAACATCTTCTCAGATGGTACCATAAGTATTGAAAATTCATGCAAAGTCAAAAAAGATGCTAATCTACCCATGCTTCCTAAGTATGGAATGCAAGTTCAAGTTACCAAAGATTTGGACCGTTTTCAATGGTATGGAAAAGGTCCCCATGAAAACTATAACGACCGAAATCTGGGAGCGGCCGTTGGGCACTATTCCAAATCGGTGTCAAAAGATTATGAATCATACATAAGACCTCAAGAGAGTGGAAACAAAACCGATGTACGTTGGTTCACACTTTCCAACAATAAGGGGAAAGGCTTATATATAGGAGGAATTGAAACCAATCTTAGTGTAAGCGCATGGCCCTACTCTACCAAAAACATTGATGAGGCCCTTCATACCTATGATCTCAAACCTGAAGATTATATTACATTGAACATTGATTTAATGCAGATGGGAGTGGGCGGTGATGACAGCTGGTCCATGAATGCATTGCCTCATGAAGAATTTAGGGTACCCGCCAAAGATTATAGTTACAGATACTTTATCCAACCTATTGAAGATGATAGCATTAAAAGCCGGGTGTCCCCTCCTAATGATTCACAACAACCCTAATATTACAAAAAGTGAATATAAGTATAGTTTTCTCTTTAGGTATTGTTTTATTGATAGGAAATAAAGCCTACCGACAAGTCTACACCAAGGATATAGGAATTTACCCTTTTAAATATATCAGCGTAACGAGCGTATCGATAAGTGCCTTGGTAATTTTTATTTATATACACTTTTCACAATAGAATGATACTATACGATAAGAATATCCTCAATACTGTACAAAATGCTTTCAGAGAACGATACGGCGAAGTCTTCAAGTTGATTTTTTCACCAGGAAGAATCAATCTTATTGGCGAACATACCGATTATAACGAAGGATTTGTGATGCCTGGCGCAATTGACAAAGGAATTTATTTTGCAATTGCCAAAAATGATCAAGATGTTATAAGACTCCATTCATTGGATTTGGGTGAGGAAACTGATGTAAAATTGAATGAAGTCCAACCGATTTCCCTGCCGTGGGCAAATTATATTTTGGGGGTGGTTGAAGAATTGCAAAAAGCTCAATGTAAAATTTTGGGATTTGATATGGTCTTTGGTGGCGACATTCCGATTGGAGCGGGCCTCTCCTCTTCAGCTGCCTTGGAATGTGGTACTGGATTTGCACTGGACCATCTTTTTAATTTAAATCTAGGGAAGTTAGAAATTATCAAAGCGGGACAACAAGCCGAGCACAATTTTGTAGGAGTCCAATGTGGCATAATGGATCAATTTGCAAACGTCATGGGAAAGAAAGCCCATTTGATTCAATTGGATTGCAGGTCTTTGGACTATGTTTATTCTCCTTGGGCCATTGAAGGTTATCAGATTCTTTTGTGCAACTCGAAGGTCAAACATTCATTGGCGGAATCCCAATACAACCAACGTCGATTGGAATGTGACACAGGAGTCAGAATCTTGCAAAAGACCCACCCCGAAGTTAAAAGCTTAAGAAATGTCAGTATTGAAATGTTGGAGCGAATGAAAGTACAATTTTTAGAAGTAATTTTTCAACGCTGTTCCTATGTCATTGAAGAAAACAAAAGAGTTCTCAAAGCCAGTACAGCACTTAAGGAAGGGCAGGCACTCCAATTGGGGTCATTATTGTATGAATCGCATAAAGGCCTATCCGAAAAATATGAAGTTAGCTGTAAAGAATTGGATTTCCTCGTAGATTTGGCCATAGCACATCCAGCAGTTATAGGCGCCCGAATGATGGGTGGTGGTTTTGGAGGATGTACCATTAATTTGGTAAAAAAATCGGAAATCGAAAAAGTTGCAGAAGAATTTCAAAAAGCTTATTTGGAAGTATATCAAATTCATCTAGAGTGTTATCAGATACAGTTGACCAACGGCACGCATATCATCAACCAAGAAGTATGAATCAATTCAATCTACAAGAACATTCACATCGTCGTTATAATCCGCTAACCGGTGAATGGGTTCAAGTTTCACCCCATCGTGCCAAACGTCCTTGGCAGGGACAAGAGGAAAAGGTAAGTGAAGTTATGCGACCTGATTATGACTCCAAATGCTATTTGTGCCCCGGCAATACCAGAGCTAACGGCAAGCAAAACCCAAAGTACACGGACACTTTTTCTTTTGTTAATGATTTTGCTGCATTGCAACCTGACATCCCCGCGAGTGAAGTTCAGAAAGACTCCTTATTTAGGGCGAAAAGTGAGCGAGGCATATGTAAAGTAATCTGTTTTTCACCAAGGCACGATTTGACTATTCCTGAAATGGATTTACCCTCCATTAAAGAGGTAATCGATCTCTGGGCACAAGAATATGAAGCCTTGGGAAAATTGGATTACATAAACCATGTGCAGATCTTTGAGAACAAAGGCTCGGTCATGGGGTGTTCCAACCCTCATCCACATGGACAGATTTGGGCACAGGAATCCATTCCATATAACCCCAAAAAGAAAGGGAAACAATTGTTAAAGTATTATGAAAAACATAAAAAGTCACTGCTACAAGATTATATTGAAAAGGAGCTGGTTAAGGAAGAACGAATTCTTTTTGAAAATGAACATTTCGTAGGATTAGTACCCTTCTGGGCAATTTGGCCTTTTGAGGCCATGATTATCAGTAAGCGCCATGTGACCAATATGCTTGGGTTATCAAAGAATGAACGAATGGCCCTTTCGGAAGCTTATAAAAGGCTCACCATAATGTACGATAATCTGTTTGAAGTATCTTTTCCATATTCCGCTGGGATTCATCAAGCTCCTACTGACGGCCAATTATATCCAGAATGGCATTTTCATATGGCTTTTTACCCACCATTACTACGCTCGGCTACGGTTAAAAAGTTTATGGTAGGTTATGAAATGTTGGCAAATCCCCAACGTGATATTACACCTGAGCAGGCTGCACAAGCACTTAAAGCACTTAGTCTTGTACATTATCATAACAGAAAGTAAAAAGAGCTACCTAATTTCCTTTGCACCATAAAAAGAACTATTTTAGGAATAACGAATATATTAACAAAACACTCATCTCTATACTAAGAATTATGCTTATTGAGGTTTATGTAAGGAATCGAACTTTGTTTTCTAAGAAAAATGCACCTATTCGGTGAGTATATTTTTTGTAATCACTGAAGGTCTTTATTTATAGGGGTTTTGAAAGGCAGGTTCAAGTCCCTCCGGCTCCACATCATTCACAACTGTGTTGTGGATAAAAATATAAAAATCCCATCAAGCTCGCTTGTTTGGGATTTTTGTTTTTAGATATCAAGACTATTTAAAGCCTTAACAGTTGTATATGCAAAATTAAGTAACATCGAATGCATCATAGATTTCAATATATTAATAAGTTACAAAAAATATTAATTTATTTTTTTTCCTGACTATTGCAACCTATACTTAATTAAGTCGCTAATAGTATAATTATATATTGTTTCGTCTTTAGTTATTTATAGGTTCTATACTTCATTTCCAACTTCTAACTTTAAATTTTAAAGGATAAGTATGATTAATAAAGGCCGGCAATACCAAACTTCTAAAGTTTGTTTAAGGTTATGAAATTTTAATACTTCTTGGTGGGTTTTTTGAATGGCCTCTTCTTTCTTGGTAAGATGGATGCTAATACTCCATCATTACACTTTGCCTTGATTTTATCTTCTTTTACCATTTCGGGTAAAGAAAAAGCGCGTTTGAAAGAAGCGAAGCAGCTCTACAGAAACAAGACAAAACTTTTGATTTACACCTGGACCAAATCCGATGATGGATTAAACGATTATGCCCATAGAGAATGGGGCGGTATGCCAAAAAGTTTCTATCTTCCGAGATAAGAAAAATTCATAGATAAACCGAACACAAATTTTAATGGGCAAGCTCCAACAGATATAGATTTGGAAAAATGCAATGAGGAGAGTATCAAGGTAGCCAAAGCGATTTTTTTACAAATATAAAAATGGAAAGAAATGAGTCATATTACACTACCTTTATTAAAATGTTTGAAAATCAACGCTAATTATAAAGACGGGGATTTAAAAGTCAGGGCAATGTTTATTTTCACCGAAGAGCTTTTTCCATACCCGTTTACTTCTACTAAAGTAACATTCTATTGAAAACAAATTCCATAACGATACAATCTCCCGGAAGAATCTGTCTTTTTGGAGACCATCAAGATTATCTGGGGCTTCCTGTAATAGCGTGCGCTATCGATAGATATATCAGGATTATTGGTGAACCGAACCATTCGGATTATCTTAAAATCAAGTTTTTGGATTTAGGGAGAACCAGGGATATACCCATCAACAAAATTTTTGATGTTATAGACAAAAGCGATTTTTTTGGGGCAGTACTAAAGTTGCTACGAAAAAAGGGCTGTATTCCAGATAAAGGCTACGATATCGAAATCAGGGGCGATGTGCCGATCAATGCAGGGTTGTCCAGCTCTTCCGCATTGGTTGTTGGCTGGGCAAAATTTTTGGTTCACGCTTTTGGCAAAGCGAAAGACTTTACATCTGCCGACATGGCCCAGATTGCCTACGAAGCAGAAGTTTTGGAACAGGGCAGCCCTGGCGGTAAAATGGACCAGTACAGTATTGGCATAGGAGATATTATTTATTTGGAAACCGGCGAACACACAAATTTTCAAATTGTAGGTAATGCATTGGAAGGCTTGGTAGTAGGAGAATCCGGTATTCCAAAAGATACTTTGGGCCTTTTGGGCAACAGAAAATCACTGGCGCTGGAAGCAATACATTTTTTAAGCAAGCGTTTCCCTGATTTTGATTTGTCCAAGATAACGAAAAATGAATATAAGGTCTTTGAATCGGTGTTGCACAAAGAACATGCTCCCTATTTTTATGCTGCGGTACACAACCATATCATTACAAAGAAGGCACTTGGTGAGTTTAAAAAAGGATTGCCGAATATCAAGTATGTTGGTGAGTTGATGAACGAACACCATAATATTCTAAAAAATGTTCTGAAAATAACGGTACCTAGAATAGACGATATGATTTTGGCCGCACTAAAAGCAGGTGCATTAGGAGCAAAAATAGTAGGTTCTGGAGGAGGAGGGAGTATATGTGCCATTGCGCCCAACAATGGCGATGAAGTCGCTGAAGCCATAAAAAATGCAGGTGCGGTAAATGCCTATAAAATTAAGGTTTCCAAAGGTACAAGAATGACAAGATAATAAGACGATATGCACAACAACTTAATAATACTGGCCGGTGGCGCTTCTTCCAGAATGAAAAAAGATAACGCCGCCAATAATCTAAGCCAAACGGACATCAAACAAGCCAACTCCCGAAGTAAAGGATTGATAGGTGTAGGTGAACAAGGGCTTCCCTTTTTGCACTATCTGCTCTATAATGCAAAAATGGCAGGATATAGGAACATTTATATTCTTATTGGCGAAAAGGATACCCATTTTCAGGAAATCTACGGTAAAAAAGTCAAGAACAACATCTTTAATGGATTGTCTATTTCATTTGCAAGACAATACGTGCCTGAAGGAAGAACCAAACCTTTTGGTACCGCAGACGCCGTTTACCAGACCTTGGAACAATTTCCCGAATTGCAAACCAAGGCCTTTACGGTCTGTAACAGCGATAATCTATATTCCGTGGAGGCATTGCGCAAACTCAATGAAACCTCAGCAAAGCATGCATTGATGGCCTATGATTGTGAATCGCTACTTTATAATCCGGAACGTATATCACGTTTTGCCCTAATGATTATCGATGAAAATCAATTTTTGGTCGATATCGTAGAAAAACCACCGGTAGACGAAGTCCATAAGTATGAAGATTTTGATGGTAAACTGCGAGTTAGTATGAACATCTTCAAATTCGATGGAAAAACATTTTTCACTTACTTGAGAGATTGCCCTGTACATCCTGATAGAAATGAGAAGGAACTGCCTACTGCACTGATGAATATGTTGAATGACGAACCAAAATCAATCAAGGCGATTCCAATAGCGGAACACGTACCGGACCTTACCTCAAAACTGGATATTGGGCGAGTGCGTAACTTTTTAGAGAAGGAATATCCCACTGCATTGAACTGGTAATCTTCTATCACGGATTTTTCAATAAAAAACCGCAGTATTTTATTCCATTGACTTCAGGACTTTACAAATTCTTCTGTCCGCGTGATTGATATTAAAATGGATAAGCCCGTAACCCCGCTCCATTGGAACGGCTATCTGGATTGGCATGCTATATCCGTTCTATCCAATGGAACTTAATCCATTTAGATTTTTCCATTATTGGATATTTTCAAAAACATTAATCTTTTACAATCAGTCAATTATCCAAATTATTTTTCATGCCTAAGGGTTGTCGCAGACCGACATCCACTTCTAAAAACACAACGTAACTTATCATCAAAATAGTGCAAAGCAAATCTTGGAACTAAGGGAATTCTTTGAATTTCTATATTCTGGATGTATTGTCTCGTTTCATTATGCACTGGCGGTTACCTGAACTCTGACTTTATGTCATCTATCAACCCATTTTCAATCATAGGGATTCTAAACCTATCGGATGATGCATTCTCATGCTCTTTCTCAAAGATTAGTGCGGCTTTTTTGATGATGTCGGGATGTTTATTCGCGATATTATGTGATTCTGACGGATCAACCTTTAAATTGTACAATTCCAGGGTCGGTGTTTCCTTGTCCTTTAAATGTTGCCGCACCACTTTCCAGTCACCCATTCTTATGGCTACCTGACCACCATATTCCGGGTACTCCCAAAAAAGAAATTCGTGGTCTTTCTGTCCTTCTTTTGCAAGTAGGGTCGGTAGAAAACTTATACCGTCCGAATTGGAAGGTGTTTCATATTCGACTATATCCGATAAAGTAGCCATCACATCATATTGAGCCGAAATGTGGTCGGTCTGTGTGTTGGGTTGGATATAACCGGGCCAGGTAGCGATCATCGGAACACGTATACCACCTTCATAAACAAATCCCTTAGCCTCTCCATATGCCTCACCAAACTCACCGGAACTATTGAAGAATTTACCATCCGTACCTCCCGAATACGTAACGCCATTGTCAGAGCTGAACATAATTAGTGTATTTTCATAAAGCCCCTCTTTTTTTAAGTAATCTATCAATTTACCCACATTTTCATCGAGATAGGAAATCATGGCCGCATAGGCAGCCCTTGGGTATTGATTTGGAAAATATCCCCGCTGTCCTAGATATGGTTCTTCCGAACCAAACTTTTGCTTGTAATAGTCCACCCATTTTTGTGGGGCCTGGATGGGGTTATGTGGTATTGGGCTAGCCCAATACATAAAGAACGGCTTGGTTTTGTGACCATCTATAAACATCATCATCTCATCAAAGATTAATTTGGGGGTATATTCGTTCAGCCTATACTCTTTGTAACTTTCTGGATTTAATGGGTCCGCACCTTTTTTAAGCTCCTTGCGCGGTGCGATGGTATCATTATTCAGGTATACGCGGTTTTCATTTCTGTACAAATGCACGGGATAGTAGGTATGGGCCTGTCTTTGACAATTATATCCATAGAAGAAATCGAACCCCATTTTGGTCGGAATGCTTTCTGTATGGGGAGCTCCCAATCCCCATTTGCCTACCATGCCGGTGGCATAGCCTCTTTCTTTGAGAAGTTTAGGAAAAAAAACCGTTGACTTGGGAACCGGTCGCTGGCCTTCGAGCGTAGAGTCTTTGATTACCGCTCTATAGTTCCAAACATCACCACGTTCCGCCCATTCGTCATTGCCTCTAATATACGAGTGCCCGGCATGTTTGCCGGTAAGCAACATATACCGGGCGGGAGCACAAACGGGAGCACTGGTATAGTGCTGGGTGAAAATCATGCCCTCTTTTGCCAAAGCGTCTATATTTGGGGTTTCAATTTTTTCTTGGCCATAGACTCCTAGCTCGCCATAACCCAAATCATCTGCAAGTATATAGATGATATTGGGTTTTTCCATTGTTCTTGAGATTTCCTTATTCGATGAATCACAGGAACGAAGCAGTAAAAGGAAAGGGATTAAAAAATAACTGTACTTGAGCATTATCATTGATTTTTTATAATTTCGGATTTAGCATTCGCGCGAAATTCTGGATTTAACAATTTGGGGATAGGGGCCTTGGTCTTTTCCAGCCAGTCACTGAGTTTGTATTTTAGTTCATCAGTCTTTTCCATGTTCAGTTGGGAAAGTTCCAATTGTTCACTAGGGTCATCCTCTAGGTCATAAAGTTCGACTGCATTATCCTCATAATAATAGTGGAGCTTCCATTTACCTTGTCGGATTACGGACCCTGGTCGTGTACGGAACATCATATCACGGTTTTCGTTCTTCTTTCTTACGGCTTGCAGATAAATCGGGAAATGCCAGAACAAGGCCCTCTCTTTAGACCTCTCATTATTTACCAATAATCCACACAAATCCATACCATCCAGTTGCAACCCGTTTGGTTTTGTAATACCGGCTACTTTTAAAAGCGTTGGAAAAATATCCAGGTTGGAAATTGGCTCTTTTGATTTTTGATGGGGCTTGATCTTATTCTTCCATAAAAAGAAAAAAGGCACCCGAATACCGCCTTCATAATAACTGCCCTTTCCAGAACGTAGGGGGTGTTGATCGCTCACCGCGAAAAGCCCTCCGTTATCGGAAGTAAAAACAATGAAAGTATTCTCGAACGCCCCATTATTTTTAAGAGCGTCGACCAAGCGTGCAATATTTTGATCCAGATTTTGAACCATGGTGGCATAGTCTGCATTACTGGCGCCCTTCGGACCCTGTTTTGCCCTATACTTTTCGAGTAATTTATCGACGGGTTGAATCGGTGTATGTACGGCGTATGGCGAATAGTTGACAAAGAAAGGACCGGATACTGAATCTATAAAATCGATTGTCTTGTCCATTACAAGGTCGGTCAGTCTTTTGTCGGTTGCTTCTAAATTAACATTTCCATAAGGGGGGTAATAACTTGATGGGTGACCCACATGGCTGCCCCCTATGTTCACATCAAACCCTTTTTTCAATGGATCATCCGAAAGATGCCATTTACCGGCATGGCAGGTAGCGTATCCATTTTCCTTTAAGATTTGAGGCAATAAGACAAAGTCATCCTTTATGGTGTTGGTATTGGCAATAGGTATTAATTTTCGATTTTGGGTCTTGCCACGTTCAGATGAACCTACTGTATAGATTCCGTGTCGTTGTACCCATTTGCCCGTCATTAAACTCGCCCTACTGGGCGCACAATTTGCAGCAGACGCATATCCATTGGTAAACAACATCCCCTGTTTCGAAAGGTCATCGATATGGGGTGTCTCGTAAAATTCACTTCCCATAAACGAAGTGTCCGCCCAACCCAGATCATCAATATTGATAAGAACGATATTGGGGCGTCGGTATTTATTTTCTTGAACACTACATCCTACAAAAAGATGGATAGCCATAACCAAAAGACCCATATTTAGAAATAATTTCTTCACCAAAACCGATTTTGTCCGTATGCTCATGTTATCTTGATATCGACTATGCCAAAAAAAAGCCTTGATAATCGGGATTGTCCGAATTGATTTTACCAAAAGTAGGTTCTTGATATTTTTTTCGCACTATATCTCCAAATTTAAAACATTGCAGCATAGAATTTAGTTTGGGGTTTGATATACCTTACTATGGAATGTACCATCCACAGTTCTGTACCTCTTGATCGGTTTTTAACAAGAAAATCTGTAGCTATATGCTTTTAAGAAAAACCACGCTCAATGTACTTTAACCTTTCACTTTATAATTCGAATACCTTCTTATGTGTTAATGGACATCCACCTTTAATTATCGTAATTCCAATTTTTCTTCACGTACTATCGTGAACTTATCCATATATTTTAGAACAAATAAAAAACAGCAAGCATTGTATAAAAGTATACTGTTCTTTAATTGTCCAATTTCGAAAGTTTCATCCACATATTGATTTCAGGTCGTACATTCAAAATACCCAGCAACTCTATTTTAGGTAAAAAATGTTACTGGGCATTTGCTGACTAACTTGAATTAAATAAACTTCTCTTTTAAATCTATCATTGCCGGTATCATTCCAAAGCGGCGGCGGATATTTCCCCGGGCAACAACGCCCTATCAATAATCCTTACCTCATCAATGAAGCCGTTGAATCTATGGTTTGCCGAATATATGGCCTGCCCAATATACATGTCTTCATCCAATACCGTATTTATCAATCTTATTTCAGAATTGAACGAAGCTCCCGCATCGGGTTCGTTGACAGCCGCCTTACCATCAATATAAAGCTTTACGTCCTTGAGGAATTCGCCATCGGCAGGGTCATAGCTCACGGCAATATGATGCCATGCATTATCGGCCAAGAAATTTTCTGCGCTTCTCAAGTTTGAGGCCCCAGCCTCGATCCTTATTCTTCCTTGGTGTACCATTACATTGAACATTTTTTCAGCATCGTTGACACCCCATGAAACTATGGTATTCCTAAGATTCACTGATTCTGAAGGTATCTTGACCCAAGCCATAACCGTTCTTGCGGCTGTCCCTTCAATTCCCTTAAAGCCTGGTGTAGTCAAAAATTCATCAGCTATGCCCGTTGCTTGATATGCTCCTGTAGCGTTGCCTTTCCTATCTTCTCCAAACTGTGGATTTCCATAGTTCGATACCGCATCTGCACCTACAGATCCAACATCCGTTAAATCGCCATCAAAAGGATAATCTACCACATAGGGAATTGGCGGTGCTTCTACTGTAATCAACCCCTCCTTTATGTTCTCACTGACGCCAAAATCGTTACGCGCCCTTAGCGTTACTGAAAAAGTACCCTGGGCCAGATAGGTTACCGTTGGGTTTTCTTCTGTACTTGTCGTGGGAGAACCTCCCTCAAAGGTCCAAGTAAACAGAAAAGGGTCATTTGTTGAAGTGTTGGAAAATTGTACCGATTCTTCGGCAAAGACCATTGTCGAAGATGCGCTAAACTCAATAACGGGCAATGATGAAGAATCTACTTCACCCTGATCCCTCGGATATCCATCATCATTGCGGGAACAAGAGGCAATAAGGCCAATAAGTGTTGCGATTGGGAGTATTCTCAATAGGGTCATATAGTTTTTCATGTCTTACATTTTATTTTGTGTTGTATTACCATCCCGGATTTTGTTGTAATTGTGGATTTAACGCCAATTCATCGGATGGCAACGGGTAGAGGTAATAAAAGTCGGGGAACGCCGGGGGCGTTAATGGAACCAATTGGATATATCCTTCCGGAGCACCATTCTGTATGGGAAGATTGATAGCATAGTCTGCCTGGGTTACCCACCTGCCCAATTTGACCTCGGTGGCATAATCCATCTTTCTCCATCTTCTCAAATCATCGACCCGAACACCCTCGCCCATCATTTCCACGGCACGTTCACGGCGAATTTCCCAAAGTACGGGGTCTACGCTAGGGTCACGTAAAGGATCCCAGTCGGCAGTTATATTGGCAAGTATTAAGGGTGCGACACCTCCACGTGCCCGGAGGGCATTAATGGTCGTATTGGCCACACCTTGATCAAACTGGTCCATTTCAAATTTTGCCTCTGCGTTGATCAAGAGAATTTCGCCCATCCTAAAAATTGGGTCATCGTTCAAATCCCTAGATGATACAGCCTCGTTGTGATCGTTCCAGATTTTCCAGAAACGATATCCGTTACCTGTCCTTGTCGGCACCAATCTGTCAAAGTTCGGTACTTCGCCGGTCACCCTAAGCGACCAATTACGGTCTGGTAACTGCTTGTAGGGAAAACCACTGGTTATTGCTTCTAGAATCGGAAAATATTCGGCGTCGGCAGGATTTCCCGTAGGCGTCCAAGTACGGCTACCGTCACCGTCTACCTTGTAGGGAGGTGGGCTCAATATAAGAAGCCTATCATCCCTGTCCCTAAATTCTGCATAAAAATCCCTGTCGCCTTGAAATTGGGGGTTCAAGGGGTTTGTCACGGGCATTCCGTTCTTGGTCAAAAACTTGTCGATACCCTTTCTGGTTATGTCATATTTATTGTTCGTAGAACGTGTATTGGTAGACACCCTATGCGTAAGTTCATCTATTACAAAGTGTTTATAAAGAATGATGCCTTCACGCCCACCAAGATCGAGGCTATTGAAAACCTCGTCGTAGTTGGGATGTAAATTGGGAAATTCCTGTATCAATTCATCTGAAGCGGTAATTGCCGAGTTCAAAAATTTCTCGGCGTCCGAAAGACCGTGGTATTTTCTCCAGGTTCCTTCAAAAAGGCCAAACCTTGCCAAAAGTGCTCTGGCCACATTTGGATTTACCGTATTAGGACCGTCACCTTCTTCTTTAATACTCAAAATTGCTTCCTGCAAATCTCGCAATATATTGTTGGCCACTACATCTCTACTGTCACGGGGGCCAAATAAAATATCGGTATCTACATCGGTCAGTTCGTTTTCGACCCATTTTACCCCACCATACCTACTGAGAAGATCAAAAAACTCATGTGCCCTAAAGAACAATCCTACCCCTCTCCAATGCGTTTTGTCCTCATCGCTCATCTCGGCACCGTCCAAACGATCCAGCATAATATTTACTCGACGAATGTTAACGTAGGATTCCCCATATACTGTATTTGAACTATTTACAGGAATCTCGAAGCTTTGGTTGATATAATTTGGTGATACGCTACTATTACCGTTTTGCATCAAATCACCGGGCAAGTCGCGCGTTGCCGCCCATGTAATACTTGAACCGAAAGTATCGAAGAAATCGTAGAAGCCCCATGCATATGTACGAATGTTATTATAATTTTTAAAAATGGTCACTTCAGACAGTTCGTCTTGGGGCTCGAGAGCCAAATCCTCTTCGCAGCCTAGGTTAAAGACAAGTACTGCAAAAAATAAAATCGAAAAAATAAATTTTATACATTTCATAGTCCTTTTTTTTTTAAAATGATACGTTTAAACCAACAGAATATTGA
Source organism: Flagellimonas maritima (assembly GCF_003269425.1). NCBI lineage: Bacteria > Pseudomonadati > Bacteroidota > Flavobacteriia > Flavobacteriales > Flavobacteriaceae > Flagellimonas > Flagellimonas maritima. The sequence continues at coordinate 810,533 of NZ_CP030104.1, forward strand.
GCTAGAATGGGATATCTTGTTCTTATGCCATCATTGCTATTGACCTGATCGGGATCCAATCCCCTTTGCAATTTATCAAAGGTGAAGAGATTGTTCCCCGCAATGAACACTCTCATTTTATTGATATTGAACTTATCCAAAACTTGGGAATCGATGGAATATCCTAAAGTGATATTCTGTATCCTTAGATAAGCTTCATCGCTCAGGTACTTGGTCTGCACCCTTCTGCTAAGGTTGTAATTGCTATCTATATTCCCGGCACTTGCATTGCCGTAAATTCTAGGATAAAAGGCATCTTGGTTTTCAGGTGTCCAATAATCCAGTTGATGGGCATAAATATGGTCGAATGTTGATGGGTACGGAAAGATGATGTCTTGGTCGCCACCAACGGCCCTCCATCTATCCCGTTTTCCCACGCCACTAAGAACAAAGGAAAAATCAAATCCTTTATAGCCCATGAATCCGTTAATACCAAATTGATAGCGCCTGGTAGAATTGCCTATGCGTTGACGATCCCCTGCATCGTCAACAGTATTGTTGCCGTCGTTGATAAGGCCGTCACCGTTCAAATCCTTAAACTTGACATCACCGGGATAGGGTACTGGTTCGTTCTCAATTTGTACCACACCGTCTCTAAGCTGCCGATTGTCCCCTGATAAATCGGCATCCAGCGTACCTTCCACAAAATCTTCAACGGTATAGAAGCCATCGGTTACATAGCCCCAAATCTCACCTATTTCTTGGCCTTCGTAAAATTCCCCTATCAATTTTTCCGCTGCATCAAAACGGGTAATCTCTGATTGATTATCAAATAAGTTTACATTCAGCCCATAGCTAAAATCACCTATTTTATCATTCCATCCCACTTCGACCTCCCATCCCGTGGTTCTAAGGTTCGCATCGTTCTGTAAAGGAGCATCGGTACCCAAGATAGCCGGGAGAGGGAGGGCCGCTTTCAGCATTCCCAAAGTTTCCCTTTCATACATATCAAAGGAAGCGCTTAGGCGGTTTTTGAGGAAGGCCAGGTCTACACCTATGTTCTTTGTCACCACTTCTTCCCAAGTAAAGGTATCACTGACCAGCTGGGCGGGACTAAAGGTAATGTACCGCTGGTCGTTCGATAAATTGATCCACTGTGCCAAAAAGCTTTCGTATCCTGGAATGGATGGATAGTACTCTTGAGCGTTATTATCAGGTCTCCTGTATTCCTGGTTACCTATTTTACCCCAAGAAGCCCTGGGCTTGAAAAGGTTAATGAATTCTATTTTTTCCATGAAAGGTTCCTCACTGATGTCCCACCCGACGGATACGGAGGGCAATAATGCATACCTGCTTCCCGAAGCAAATCTCGAGGAACCGTCATAACGTAGGTTTCCTTCCACAAAGTAGCGGTCCAAAAGATTGTAATTGATACGCCCAAAATATCCTATTACGGCCCATTCATAGAATGAATCAGCTAAAGAGAAATTATCGCCCTGTGCCAAATTGAAGGACGGTGTTTCAGGATCTATTAAATCATTTCTGAAACCCGAAAAGAAATCCTGCTTTTCACCCTCCCTGTTAAACCCGACCAAAAAATTCAGATCATGGGATTCAAAAGTCAAGTTGTATTTGGCATATATGTTCAACCCATTGTAGATTCTCGTAGTCTGTGATTTTCTTAGGCTTGAGTTCCTTAATGCATCTTCTTCGTTTTCGTTCGTATTGAACCTGAAGCTACTATAGTAGCGCTGTGCATTATTTATGTTTACCCTATTGATATAGTTTTTTTCAAAGGTATATTCCCCTGTTAGGGAGAAATTGTCAAATGGTTTCCATTCCAATCTTTGGAAAAGACGTAGGTTGTCATCATCTATCTTATCAGGTACGGAGAAACGCACAATATTCCCCGGACTTGAAAAAGGAAGCACTTCGCCACTACCATCGTCAAAAAAACCAGTAGGATCGAACATGCGCAACTGCAATGCCTCGTCATAACGTGCGTTTGGTCTGGATTGGATACTTGAACGAAACAAAATATTCGAGGTCGATTTTAGATTGGGGGTGATATCTGCGTCGACAAGAGCATTGATGTTGTATTTTTTAAAAGAATCCTTGTCTGTCACCATTACACCGTCTTCAAAGGCGTACCCCGTGCTAAGACGGTATCCCAATTTTTCCCCACCGCCTGAAACCGTGAAATTATGAATGGTGGAATAGCCGAAATTTCCAATAAAGTCTTCGATGATATCAGAGTCGTCCAAGGGATAGAATTGTTCACTTGATTGCTCTAAATGTATTGGATATTGTTGACCCGTAACAGGGTCCGATACCAGATTCAGTTGGCTTCGATCAGTATCGTATTGATCTAGAAGTTCCAACCAGCGGTCCACGTTCTGTCCGGCGAAATAGGCATTTTCCCCAAAGGTGTCCAATGCTTCCACAAACTGGCGTGTCGTTGCTTTTTCAGGTTGGTCAATCGCTCTTGCGATACTTGTGGTAACATCGTAACTGAATTGCACTTTTTTATTACGGGAAGCACTCTTTGTTGTAATCAATACTACACCGAAGGCTGCCCTTGCCCCATAAATGGAAGAGGCCGCTGCATCCTTTAGTACCGATATCGACTCGATATCCCTCGGATTCAGGTCTTCAATGTCTCCCGGCACGTTATTAATGAGTATTAAGGGACTTCCACCGTTGATAGAGGTAAAACCCCTCACATTTATCGAAGTACTCTCGTCCCCTGGTTGCCCTGAACTTTGTACTACCTGAAGACCGGCGGCCGCACCTTGCAGTGCTTGGGTAGCATCTAAAATAGGGCGATCATTGATAAGTTCATCCACTTGAACGTAGGAGGCCGCACCCGTTACGTTCTCCCGCTTTTGTGTGCCAAAACCAACGACGACTACCTCGTCCAGCGCCGATACGTCTTCTTGTAAAGAGACATTGATCGCTGTTTGGTCGTTGACGGAAATCTCTCTTGATACAAACCCGACAGAACTGAAAACCAAAATGGCATTTGATTGGGGGGTTATCGTATATTCACCATCAAAATTGGCCGAAACTCCGTTTGAGGTGTTCTTTTCAACAACGCTTGCCCCTGGGATAGGTACCCCAGATCCGTCCGTTATTGTTCCTGTCACAGTGATCTCTTGAGAGAACATCGAACAAGCCCATAAGAATACTATGGGCAAGAGTGCTCTTCTAATTGACTTTCTCATATTGGTTCTCATTTAGAATTAGGTATTGGTTATTAATAGGTTTCCTTTATCCAATTGTAGGGTTTTCGTACAATCCATTTTCCCCTTGTGAAATCCGGGAAATCCTGTGGCTCGCCATTGTTTGCAATAGATGCTTCGGACAAAGGGGTTACAGCACTCCATGCTGCCGCGTCATAAGCATCCATAGGAGGTGCTATATTTTGCTTGGCAGATTCCACAAAGGCGTTCATCACAAAGAAGTCCATTCCTCCATGTCCTGCACCTTGGGCGTACGTTCCATACTTTTTCCAAAGTGGATGGTCATATTCCTTTAACCATGAATCGGCCTCGTCCCATTTATGGGGCTTGGATTTCCCTTCTATATATATTCGATTTCCATCCACTTCCCACAATCCTTTGCTCCCCTGGACCCTGAAACCCAATGAATAGGGTCTTGGCAAAGTGGTATCATGGGTAACGATTATGGTTTCCCCGTTTGTAGTTTCTATCGTACTGGTAATAACATCTCCCATTTTGAATTTGATATCGGCATTGGGATGGTCCTCACCACCGTTCTCAACAATGTAATTATGAAGTCCCAAACTTTTAGTGGAATGGGAGGTCAATGAAAGAAACCGATTGCCATGATTAATATCGTTCATGGCAGCTATGGGCCCCAAACCATGGGTAGGGTATACATCGGCATCTCTTAATACGGAATGTTGCGTGCGCCATTTGGACTCGGAAATTCCTTTTTCCCCAAATTCAACACCTTTACCGTATGCAGTTTTGCCATCATTCAATAACACGTGCCTTAGATCATGCTGGTAACCACATCTAAAGTGGACCAAATCACCGAACACGTGTTGTTTTACCATGTTCAAAACGGCCAAGACATCGCGCCGATAGTTCACGTTTTCAAGAATCATCAAGTGGGCACCCGTTGCTTCGTGTGTGTTTACCAAATCCCAACATTCTTCAATAGTGTTTGCTGCCGACACCTCCAATCCGGTGTATTTGGCCGCTTTCATACTGTCAACAGCCATTCTTGTGTGCCAGAGCCAAGGTGTGGAAATGATGACCGCATCAATATTTTCAGAATTTAAAAGATTACGATAATCGTAATTGTCCTTACCATAAACTGCAGGTTTTGGTTTTCTTGATTTCTTGATTTTCTCAAGAGCAAGGTCAATCCTTTCGGAATCAACATCACATAAGGCCGTTATAGTAACATCGTCGCGTAACAATAGGTTTTTGAGATGATTTGTCCCGCGAAGGCCTATACCGATAAGGCCGATGTTAAGGTTACTTAGGGTATTTGCTTTTCCTATCCCAAAGGTCATGGTGGGGGCCATGGCCAATCCAGCGGAGAGAGTAGTGGTCTGTTTTATAAAGTTCCGTCTTTTGTTCATTTATGCTAGCAGGATTAAGATTTCTAGTATGAAGTAAAGTTTCCCAAATTTTAACATATTTTTTAACAAATTGGGAGAGTAATTGGTTGAATACCCTATACGTATTCGCTTTCAGTAAGGTTTTGGGAATATGTCATCCCTTTTTGACGAATACGTCAATATCCAAAATGCATACTATTAATTTGTACGCTGATTTTTAGTTTTTTAGAAGTTAAAAAAGTACCTTAAATCTAAGTAGAGATAAATGGCCATGTGCAATTTGACAGATACTATTTTAATTGAATCCACAAGAATAAAACTCTTTTCTTTTTATAGGAAAAAGCTTATAGCAATCCGTCTGTTTCTTATGGTGAACGTAACCAGTATTGGTATGTTAACGGCACAACAGGCTATCGGTTTCAAGCATTTTGAGCGCACGTTTAGGCAAGATTCACAAGTTGTTTTTGATTCACTGGGCTATGCATGGATATCTGGCAATGAAGGATTGTATAAATATGATGGATACGATTATTTTTTAACACCCTATTCTGAAATTATGAATAAGGAGTCGGTCAACACCCGAAACCTCATTTTCAAAAAAGATAATGAACAGGGCTTTTGGTTGGCAACTATCGATGGTGACCTAATACGTATGAGAGGTATCGGAAACTACACTTCCTTTAAAATAGACCGGAAAATACATCAACGGATTTCCACAATACAACCCGAAGAGAATTTCGTATGGTTTGGTACATCGAACGGTAGTATCTACCGCTATGATTACAGTACCTCTAAAATAGATAGCATAGCTACCATACCTTATAATGATGGCAAACCGCAAGATATCAGGACAATTGCGTTTACCGATCCAAGGACCTTATGGGCAAGCACTTTTTCCGGAATGGTCTTTCAGTATCAGCAGACAGGATCAGGAGCTTCTTGGAAAAAGCTGGAAGGTCCTTATTACACTCCTATGGGTGGGCTTACGAAGCTTGTTGCGGACAACAATGGGAGGCTTTGGATAATTTCGGAAAATACGGGGCTTTATGTTTATAATGTCAATGATTCCAAGTTTTTTGATTATGCAGTGACCCTATCAAAAGAAAATCGGACCAAACCCCTTTTCATCTCCATCTATTTTGATGGTACTAGCAAAATATGGGCCGGTACCGATGGCGATGGTCTGTATAGGATAGACATCACGAACAATAAAATAGACCATTTTACCTATAAGAGTTCAAATAGGTTTTCATTGAGCAACAACACTGTATTAAAAATTAATGAAGACCCCAATGGAAATATTTGGCTCTTGACCAAAGATGGCTTTATAGATGTTTTACCAAAGGTAGACCAAGGTGTGGATTATTACAGTGGCTCCGAAAATGGCGCCCCAAAACCAATATTATCGATTTTGAGGACAACTTATGGTGAGCTTTGGTTAGGCACAGATGGTTTTGGGCTGAGTAGGATTCTAACGGATGGACGAATCTTGCAATATAGTATGGAGAAAGAAGGAAACGAATACTTTCAGGGAAAATTCATACAATCTATAGAGGAAGACAATAAAGGTAATATTTGGATGGGTACCTATCAGAATGGTTTGCATCTGTACGATAGGGCCAACAATAAATTTAAGCGCATACCTATTCGAGACCAAAACGGTAGGGCCGTCTCCGATATACGATGTGTTTACAAAGATTCAAAGGGTAGAATCTGGGCGACAACAAGTCTGGGACTCCATGTGTTCTCGGACAAGCAAAAAGCCATTACATCTTTTGCCATTGATGGGAAAGGGCTTAAGGGAACTATCTCGGAAAGTATTTTGGAGTCCAAAGATGGAACGTTATGGATAGGTGTCATTAATGGTGGGTTGTTCAGGTTTAAAGAGGATAGTGTGTCATTTTCGGAATCGACTTTTGAGCACGTTCCCATTTCTAAGGATGGTCCAGAACAAAATGATGGTGTGACGGTCTCTAACCTAAATCTGGATTCCCAGGAAAATTTATGGTTTACATCACGAGGTGGAGCATTGATACAGCTGAACACACGTGACCTGAGTTATATGGATCACGGAAAACTCGAAATTCTGAACGATATCAATATGCTCTCGCTTTTATTGGATGCCGAGGACAAGGTTTGGATAGGAAGTACATCGGGCCTCCATAAATTCGATAGCGAAAAGGGCGTCCTTCGGTCTTATTATGCTACCAATGGATTTCAGGGCGATATATATAAAAGGGGCAGTTCGTTCAAATCCGATGAAAACAAACTATTTTTTGGTGGAAACAACGGTGCAAATGCATTCTATCCCACTAATCTTATCGATAAAGTCCATGATGCGAACCTTTATATCAATGGCATCGATATCTTGCACAAACCTGCCGAAGAATTGATACCGGAGCAGATAGATGGGAGTTATGAATCCATAACATCGTTAAAACTGAAGTCGAACCAATCCTCATTTTCATTCCGCTTTTCCGCAATCGATAATCTGTTAAGTACAAATTACAATTACACATACAAACTCGAAGGATTTGATGAGGAATGGATCGTGCCTAAATCAGACTTAAGGGCCACCTATACCAATGTGCCGCCTGGCGATTATGTTTTTAGGGTCAAGGCGGGTACAGAAATCAATAATTGGGATATTGGGCCAAAACAACTTGCCATTTCAATTTCGCCTCCATGGTGGTCGACCATCTGGGCCTATTTAATATATGCCCTTGTTGCAACGCTTTTGTTTTTTGGGGCATACCGGTGGCTTCAATTAAGAAACAAACTACACCAAGAAGAATTACTGTACAACAATGAAAAAGAGCTATACGCCTTGAAGATGAATTTTTTCGCAAAAATGAGCCATGAAATCCAAACCCCGCTTGCTCTTATTTTAGGCCCCATAGATGATATGCTCCATAATGCGACTGTCAACAAGAATCGATTACTGATGCAGCGACTTACGCTCATCAAAAAAAACGCTGAAAGGCTTTCAAGGATATCAAAGGACCTGACCACCGTTCGAAATAAGGAATTGAACCAGCTCAAATTAAAGGCATTAAAAAATGACATTGTAAAGGATATAAAAAATATTGCAATGTCTTTTGATGAGCAGGCCAGGTTCAAAAAAATAGATTTTATCCAAGAGCTTCCAAAGCACGGAATCTTAATGTGGTACGACAGCGACAAGATTGAACATGTGATGTACAATCTTTTGTCAAATGCTTTTAAGTTCACGCCCTCTGAGGGTACGATTACCTTGAAAATTTCTGAGAACGCAGAAAAGGAACAAATAAAAATTTCGGTAATCGACACAGGTTCAGGTATTCCAAAAAAAGAGCTCAAAGATATTTTTACCTTGTTTTATCGTTCAGATTCCGATAAAAATCTCAGTGGGTCTGGTATTGGGTTGGCGTTGACCAAAGAATTGGTAAGTATACACCATGGAAAGATCAAAGTAAACTCTTCCAAAGGAAAGGGCAGCTCGTTCCATATATATCTTCCAACAAGTGAAGATGTTTTTAGTAATGAAGAAAAAATAAACGATAATCATAGTGGTGTGCTGCACGACCACCAGGAAGATGAGTTTAATGCCCCCGAGTCCGAGCCTTCAAAAAGCGAAATATCCAAGGAAAACAGAAATCATCGCGTTTTGATCGTAGAGGACAATGTTGAAATGCAGATTTTCCTTAAGGATCTATTGATAAAGGATTATGAGATAACTATAGCGGAAAATGGAAAGGAAGGTTTTGAATTTTCGAAAGAACAGGTGCCAGATCTTATTATAAGTGATATTATGATGCCTGTAATGGATGGAATTGAAATGAGCCAATTGTTGAAACGAAACAAAAAAACTTCCCATATTCCCTTGGTACTGCTTACGGCAAAGAATACGACAAAATCAAAATTATTAGGGCTTCAATCTGGAGCCGTGGCCTATATCAACAAACCTTTTAATCCACAAGAATTGGTGTTCAAAATCCAAAATCTCCTAAAGAGCAAAGAACAGATCATTTCAAAGGTCAAAACAGATTTCATAAGTAGTGGGGCAAGTGAACTGCCCGAATCCAAAGACCATACTTTTTTAAAGGACTTGGTAAAGAATCTCAACAATAATATCGATGACTCAGATTTTAAATTGGAACAACTGTCCGATCTAATGAACATGAGCTATTCCGTTATCTACCGAAAATGTCAGGAAATTACTGGAAAAACCCTGGTCGAATATTATAGAAGCCTTAAAATGAAACGGGCTGCGCTTTTAATCGTCGAAAATGGTTATAACATTTCTGAAGCAGCCTTCATGGTGGGCTACAAAGATTCCAAATATTTTTCAAAATGTTTTAGGGGCGAATTTGGAACTGCACCCCAATCCATGAAGAACGAAGGACAGAAAATGGACATGAACGCCTTATTTAAAAAGTATGGACTCAAGTCCATTTAAGATTCCTGGAAAATGATACATTCGATTCGTACATGCCTCTGAAAACCGAACCGTGATCGGAAAGTGTTTCCCCCAATCGATAGCCACGAATAATAGGCTCGTTCTGGGCAGGGGTATTTTGGCGCCCGTTATTTTAGATCAAAAATGGCCATGATAATCTTCGATATTGATTTCTATAAAAGATTTATCGATTACTTTTCTTTTACATCAAACGGTACGGGCCATATTCAAAGAAACATTTTCCAAAAATTTATTTACAGATAGGGAGACTACGTATGGTCAAAAATGCTTTGCCGATCGTTCCCTTAGTTTTTCTTTTCAAGGTCCAATTCAATAGTCCTTCTTTGTCCGGCTTTTGCCTTTACCCTTTCCATTTTCTTTTCAAATCCAGATACGTCATTTTTTATAAGGATGGTGTAATAACCCTTTTTGAAAACTTTGGGCTTAAAAAAGCTGTTTCCCATTCTAATGGAATATACCATACCGTTATTTTCATCAAAGATGGTAATCGTTGGTTTTTGATTTCCCTTCAGTTTAATGCTAGGCAGCCAGGCCACAGCCTCTCGCCCATAATTATCTTCCTGTAGAATGGTAATGGGAAAACCCGGATATTGCTTGTTTTCCTTTGCGGTCGGATCTACAAATCTAGGCCAACATTGGGTCTTTATGGTCCTATTCTCTTTATTAAAGGTTACAAGACCATAGCCCACGGCCCTATCATGCAGTATAGCGGGCTCTTTGTGGTTCTTATGGGGATTGGCTACGGCCAATACCGTCATTTTGTTCCCAAAACCGTCGATATGTTTGCCTGTATATGCGGGATTTTCATAAGTATGCCCCAAAGAATCAACATCAGGCCAAAACCTTCTGGGCCAAATATTGTTCAAGGCGGGGCCTGCAAAGGCAAAACCACTATCGCCATGCGCTTTTACGCCATATTGTACAAAACTGGCCAGATGTTGGTCCCCGGCAATATGGAAAGCGAACCCTTTTCTAATAATCTCTACCGCCTTGTCGCGCTTTGATGATGGCCAACCATTGGAATCCATATCCACTGTGGGTCGGTCACCTTTAATGTATTCCCCTTTTTCGGGGACATCCAATGAAGGAATTACTGCACCTGTCTTGGCTCCTTCAGGTAGTGTGGCCACCGTTGCAAAATTGGTTTGGGACAGCACTACTTTCATTTCAGCATTTTCTGACCAATCGCCGACCCATGTTTCAAGAAAGTGCTCTTGTCGCTCACCTAGTAGATCGGCTTCTAGGTTCTTGTATTTTTTTATGTCGAAATCATCGGCCATAATCCAACCATTCTCGACCTGGGCTTCTCTGGGAAGAATATGTTTAGGTGCTGATTTGAACTTTCTGTCCTCAAGAATGGCAAAACTTATACCAGCATAGTTCCAATGTGCGTAATAGACACCGATTCCTTGTTTCACAGGTGTGGGATCAAACGCATCCGGTAAGTGGCTGGTCTGGGTAAATTGTACCATATTGACCCAATCGGCGGGCATTTTATACCCTCCTGAATCTTGGGCAGAGGCACCAAAGCCGTTGGTTGTATCGGCTTCCTTTCCACTTTCACCCCAAATATTTCCATGGTATACATCATGGTCGTCAGGTATTATGGCACAGGGTCTATGTCGAAACAGTTCACGGTACGACCAGCCGAACATGTACCACTTTCTAAGGTAGTCCAAGCAGCTCTTGTCATAATCACCTTTATAAACAGCTCCAAACCCTCCAGTTCCCTCGTAGAATTGGTCTCCCAAAAAGAGAATGACATCAGGAGCTAATTTTCCGACATTTTGCGGTATATCACTATCGGGAAAACCATAATGAAAGTTACAACTGAACACAGCGGTCTTTAACGTTTTGTCATGTATTGGCTCTTTGGCGACAGTGCCCCCGTATATATATTCTTTTACTTTGTTTGCAATGGGAAGTGAAAGGACGATTCTGTATGGAACGTCGAATTTTTTGACCCAATCATCTATGGTAAAGTTGATGGCTCTCCCCTCATGGGATATGTCAGTTTTTTGAAGGGTCTGCCAAGAATTGTTCTCTTTGATTTCAAATCGTACTTGATGACCTTCAATCTGTTCAACAGGGGCCAATTGGGCCGTCAATTTTAGTTTTTTTCGATTAAGGGTATATTGGGCAAAACATATGGGACCAAAAAAATGCGCATCGTTGAATGTCAATTCTTCCGATCTGATCGACCATTCTTCAAAAGCTACCGAAGGTATATCTTCTTCAAAACGCCGACTCCCGTCGGTACTGTGTGCCACAAGGGCAAAGTTTCCGGTAATCTTTGATTTAGGGAAATCATTTTTATTATAGGAAAATAGTATTTTACCAGTGTCAGAATCAATGATTTGAATTTCAAGCAGATAATTGTCGTCCAAAGGTTTTGCCTTTACCAGTAATACAAATTCCTCGGGGAGTATTCCCAGACTCGTGAGGATGGTCTCTTCTCCTATGACCAGATTTCCTTTATGATTTAAACCAATATCCGTTCCCACTCCAAATACGGCGGCGGATCTATAATCATCCACCGGACCCTTCGCTCCCAAACGAATGCCATAGCATCCGTTTTTTAATTGCTGTAAAGCGTTATTTAAAATAGAAACCTTTACGCTTGTATTGAAGCCTAAAAGTTTTTCAGGCATTTGAATGGGAAGCAGGTGTAAATTCCTGTTCGGAGCTGTTACACCGCATACGGCTTTTCCGCCCTTAATTGTCCAGTCTTGTAACCGATTTCCCCAATATTCCGGGCCTACCCATTTCATGTCCGGCCAATTTTGCCACTCACTCTGAAATTCTACCCCTACTGGATAAGGCCATCGGTCAGTAAAGGTCTTTGAAAATACCGAATTCGATAGATAAGGTATTGCCGAACCAAGTATAATTGTTTTCAAATAATCTCTACGCTTCATTTCTATTTGCGTTTAAGGCTAAAATAATTGGATTTAGAGAAATTTCCATTACAAATACAAATGAATTGTTTTTATGAGGTAAATATGTTTGTCGCAGCAAATCTTCATCCAAATCAAGAACTTAAAAACATATAGTGGTAAAAAAGTTTTTTTAAAGTATGATTTTGTTTAGTAATTATCAATAGCTATAGAAATTTGATGCTTTACATTTAAAGTAGATTATATAATCTATAGAAATCAATGAAAAATCAGAATCATTGCCAAAATACAACAGACCTGGACTCGCCCGAATGTTCTAAATATAATAAATTCCTGCAAAGCCTTTGTCAAGATTTTTTGCGGTAATGGGATACAGGGTAAAATAACATCTATATGTCAAAACATGCCAGACCTTGATTCCAACAATTTATAGCACTCCCCCTCCATATCATCTGAAAGAAACGAGATTTCTATCAACTCTTTCCATTCCGATATTCTTCCCTGCATTTCTCTAAGAATTACCGTTATTGTTTTTTCGCCGAGTTGTAATCGCTCTTTTGCATAATAGTTTATAAAGTCCGGTGCCTTTAAATTGTGTTTTTCATTTTAAGGGTCAATACAATTTCTTCACCAGGACTTTTGATGGCAATTGAGGTATTCAACAAATCGTAAGCCAGTGGCAAGGTTGTTTTTCCATCTTCTGGGATGAGGCAAAAGTTCTTTAGCTGCATATCCTCATTTCCATTAACATGACAAAAGATAACCCTTTTAAAAAAAGGGGTCTTTTCGACCAAAGGAAATGAGCAGAATTCATCAAGGACCGGAACCAATTTTTCCATGGTAAAACCATTTTTGGTATCCCTCGTGTTTCCAGTCAGTTGTGCAAAATCCTTGACAGTAAATTTTTCCCTTTACCATGGCAATCAAAACGCTTGATAAAATACGATGAACTACCATCTTTGGGATAGACCATCCCGTGAACGGGTACATTTAAACCAAAGAACTGTCTCATTACTTTTTTAATCTATTGTCCTATTTTAAATAATAAAATATTGAATATCAGTATTTAACATACAATTGGGGAACATTGCATAAATAACAGATACCTTTATTACGTTAAAATTCGGAAAGCTCCGATTAATTTAGTCTTCCAAGATTCACAATTCATTTCAGCTCTCTTCATTTTTAAAGCAATAGTGCAAAAAATAATTTTAAGCTAAACATAGATATAATGACTGTGGTTGGGACACAGTTTGCACAATGAGATTTTTTTTGTGTACGTCATCCTTTTTTATGCTTATCCATAATTCTTAAGGCCATAGGCTTGGAGGATTCAAAACAAAAACGTTAGTAGTATCAAAAATCCAACTTTTTCAGAAAGAACAAATACTGATTTCTCAAGGATATTGAGAAGAAGGGTTAACAATTATTTCAAAACAAAGAACATTAGTAAGCATACCAACAAAAGAATGATTACAAAGAATGTAGCAATATTAACCTTGTTCTTCGGTCAATTGGTTATGTTCAATATTAGCCTTTTGATAAGTCCATGGTTGCTTTTTATACTGTACATCACAAGTGGAATAGGGATGCCAGGAATTGGCATATTCATGATGCACAACGCCATACATGGCTCGTATTGCAAAAGCAAAAAAGTAAACAAGTACTTAGGCTACACCATGAACCTCATAGGCGCTAACGCTACGGCATGGAAAATCCAACACAATTATCTGCACCATTTCTATACCAATATAAAAGAGGCCGATGATGATATAAGTTTATCTTTTTCCTTAGGTTTTCTCCAAATGCAAAGAAAAATACAGCTTATTACTATACCGAATAATCCAATTTTAAGAACATAATTAAACAAATAAATGAACATTGTAAAACGAATATTGAACAAAATAGTAAACCATAAATACAAAGTAATGAAAGAAGGAACAGTAAAATTTTTCAATAGTGCCAAAGGTTTTGGTTTTATTAAACCCAAAGATTCCGATGAGGACGTTTTTGTCCATCAAAGCGGTCTTATTGACGAAATTCGTGAAAATGACAGTGTCAAATTCACTGTGGAGAGAGGCGAAAAGGGAATGAACGCGATAAATGTGAAGTTGTCCTAAAAAACCTCTAATTTCCTTATAAGTTAAAATGCCACCTTTAAAGGTGGCATTTTAAATATTGTCTGTTATTTTCTTAATCAGTAAACGAGATATCTGCATGGCAGGAGAGTTATTGAACATAATTCGCAACAGTTAAACTACCTTTCAAACAAAATTAAGACAATGATGAGAACGATGTTGATTTTTATATTTCTGATTTCATTGGGTATTTCCCCTATTCAAGAAACAAGCCAAATAAAAAAAATAGAAGGGGTCTTTCTTGGGCGTGCTGAGAATGGATACTCGTTTTGTGGCAAAACAGCATTGGGTATGGAACAAATAGTTATTTTTGATGAGGTCCTGTCAGTTATACTTGAAAAGTATCCACTACATGAAGATAAATACATTGGGGAAAATTTTATCATCTCGTTTATTGAGAGTATAATGATTTGGCGAGATGATAAGGAGAAAACATCCACAGTTATACGCTTACAAAAGCTTATGCCAGGTCAGCACCTTAAAGGGTGAAAGTTTGAAAATTACGGCGTCAACTTTTACCTAAGAATCAGAAGAAGAAGATGTTACGATTTTGAGCATCTGGTGTTTTGGGGTGTATGCCGACAAAACTTCTAGTTTAATTGAAAATAAACTTTAAGAATGACTTTTTGTTCTCATTCCATCTTTTAAAAGGACGAAAAAAGCATTACGGTAATAGAAGCTGAAAGGATAAAAGTGGTAGAACTAAAAGTACCGGCCAACCAATTGTGTGCCAATTTTCCAAAAATATTCATGGGAGGGTCGCCATAATAATTATATTGGTATTTTTCAATCATATGATATCTATATAACCCTCTAACGATGCCCACTATCAAGTGAATAAACAATAGCATCGTAATGATAGATCCTGCATTCAAATCCTTGGATATTCCCACACTATTTTTTCTTAATTGCATCTCCTACGCCAATAAAAGGGATGGCCCCTGCACCTGTTACTTCAGGTAGGATTCCGTTCCATTTTTCTATGGCCTTAAGGTTCGCTTCTATCTTTCTTAGCTCAATAAGGTCCGGGGAAATATTCATTTTTTGTAATCGTAACGCCTCGGCTTCGGCTGTTCCCGCTGCAATTGTCTGTTCGGCTTCGACCCTAATCCGATCTAGGTCTCTTTTTGCCTTCAATGCATTTTGTTCAGCAGTTTGCTTAGCTTCGATGGCATCGGTAAACGTTTGTGAAAAACTAAATGAAATGATCGAAAAAGCGTCTACGGATATATTGGAAGCTAGTAACCGTGATGTAAGTGCTTGCTGCATCTCGGTGCTTACAGCAGGTCTCTTAGTAATCAATTCCTCTGCTGTATATCTGGCAGAAACTGCTTTCATTACTTCTTGAATTGCAGGGTCAATGATACGCTCCTTGAATTCAACGCCAATGGTTTGATATACCAAATTGGCTTTGTCTGGTATGATATGATAATTAAGTGCTACGGATAGGTCTACATCCTGCAGGTCAGAAGATGAAGAGGCCGCATCCGTCATTGCCTTTTGAATTTTTACGTCCATTAGGATGACCGTTTGTACTATCGGTATCTTAAAGTGGATTCCCTCATTCAACACTTTGTCCTGTACGGCACCAAAATTCTGGACAACTCCCCGCTCACCTGCACCAATTTGAACCCATGGTCTAAATGCAAACAGCAATACCACCAATGCTGCAATAATGATCAGGTTTCTCGATTGCCCTTTTTTTAATATATTTTTTATATCTCCCATAGGATCATTATCCATAGTAATTTAGGTTTAATTATAAAGATAGGCTTTCCCATACCTAAGCATATTATACTAATTCAAGCAAATCTTACATAAATCACACGTGGTCTGTTAGGGACAAGATCCCATTAGTCTAAGTTCTCTTAATTATAAAGTTTATCGCTATGAAAAAAAAGCGATTCCAAAGGAAAATAAAGTATGCGATTTAACTTCTAGCGAAAGACTATTCTTAATATAAAGGGCATTTTAAGCTATTCTCGAGGTGTTTTAAGAGTGAGTAACGTCAATATAGGATGAGTTGGCTTTAAACGGTGCTATGGGCAGGCGAACTGAGTCAAAATTCTAGGTGCCAAAATAGCTTGTATCACTTATTTTATCTATCATAGCACCGTGTTAAACTTACCCTAATAGTGTTATGTTTCCAGTATCTTTGCGACTTAAGATTTGTGTAGATAAAGGTGTGTATTACGCCTATCACAAATAAGTTAATAGAGAAGGAATTATGAAGCAGATAAAGAAGGGGTTTCAGGACAGCAATAGTGGTTTTGAAAGGCCATTGTCCCGTCATGAGAGTTGGAAAAATAACCGTAGGCATACTGCCTTAAAATTAATACGGTTTTCTTAGTGACTAGGAATGCTAAAGAGGGCTTTCGCCCTTTTTTTTGTTTCGTCTTGTGAAGTAATTATTATATAGCAAACGTCTTTTGGTCGTAAGAGGAAAATCAACCAAGGGTTTGGTGATAGTAATTAAACCTTTACTTTTCATTCAGTCGGTTCATATATCTAGGTTATGGGCCCATAAATGGCATACTCCTTTTCTTTTTCAATGGCCCAAACAACATTGCCATAATCAAAATGCCAATATTCCTTCAAATCACATACAAAACCTTCGCCTTCAAATAGACCAATAAGTAAGGCCCTATTTTTTCTCGCTTTAGTACTAATATTTGGATGATTGGGATAACATTTTTTTGAAAGATCGATTTCCAAACCATTGTTGGTTCCAAAATCCATCACGCTATCTTCAAGTTTGTCATAAATCAAGGCATCCACTGCCCCACCTGTGGCATGCATGGTCATAGTTGGGGGAGCAATAAAATAGCTTATGGTTTCTTTGATTTCACTATTGGATTTTTTGGGATGTTTTTTTTTAAAGGAAGTAAATGTAGTATCCCAAAGAAGTTGCTGATGTTGATAAGACCTCCAAGCAGAGCGAATAATCAGGATTTTATCCTGCTTGTCCAACACCTTGCTGATTCGGCCTATTTTTTCAACCATATCTTCTCTGATCAAATATTGATAATCTTCCAAAATGGATGGCTCAAAAATCAAATTAAAATTCGTGTGCATCAAACTCACTAATGGTGAATGATTTTCCCTTATCCAAATGGAGGGTGCGAGAAGTTTATGCTGAAGGTCTTTTGCCTCGACAGCTTCACAGTATGTTTGCACATTCATATTGATTGATCGTGTTTTTTACAATGCTAGGGGTGCAAAATACGCTTAACAATGCGCTATAATTCAGATTGAACGCTACGGTATTCCCAACTCTTAGACTTGTTTTAGTATTGTCTATCAACATGTGGTCACTGGTGGCACCCAGTACAATTATTTCTTGTTTTGGGGTAATTCCTGAAACAACAACGTCCTGTGTTCCAATTGCAAGAACGGCTCTATCCATAAAGCCTTTGTTCTTAAACCGAGGGGTATTACCACTTGCATTTTGATATACTGTCCCATAGGGTTGTGATGGTTTTCTTTTTGCTTCGATTACCTCGGCCATTAGAGTGAAGATATCTGTAAAAAGTCCTAGTATCGGTTTTCTACAAAGTGCTTCTCTACCCAAAAAAATGGATTCCCCCACTCGTAAGCTATTTATTCTGCCCACATCTTTTGAAGATGTAAACCATTTGTAATTTGCGGAGTTTCCGCCGGACACCATGGCCAGGGTGATTTTAAATTTTTCTTCCAAACGGATCGCTATTGAAGACAATTCGTTCATTTTGTCCTCATCAGGACTTATTCCTCCAAAGCAGGCAAGATTTGTTCCTATGCCTACCAAGGCCAGGCCTTTCAGTTTCAACACCACTTTTACAATGGCATCCATTTCCGATGGCATAATCCCTTCCCGTAAGTCCCCAAGCTCCACCATAAGAACAACCTTATGTATGATATGGTTCTTTAATGCATATTCCGAAAGTTTTTTTAGAACTTCCAATTCAGAGTTTAGACTTATGTTCGTATGGGTAACCACATTTTCTACCTGGCTGAGTGCTGGTGTTCGGAGTAACAGGTATTGTGCCCTTATACCTGCTCTACGCATTTTTATGATATTCGCAATTCTGGAGTCTGCAAGGATTTCAATACCATTTTGAACCAAAACATCTGCGATTATTGGATTGCCCCCGATTACCTTGGTCACCCCAATTATATCAATGCCCTTAGAACCATACAGTTTTTTCAACTGTTGCACGTTGTGGGCAATCTTTGCTAAATCAATATCGATTCTGGGAAGGTTCAAATCAACACCGACTCTCTTTTTAACTCTGGAAATGTTTTGACCAACTGTTTTACCAGTTTATCGCATCCGTGCAGTAAGACATCCGAAACAGGTAGATTATATTCTGATTCATACTGATTTATTACATGACCCACTTCTGCTTGGGTCATGTTTTCATGGTTAATGGTGATGGCTATAACTTTTGATTTGGAGAACACCTCTATCATTTCAATCTCGTCTACCAAGTCCAACAAAGGAATTTTAGGGTAGTCGCAATAACTTTTCCGCTTTGGGGGATGCTGTAGTATGATTGCATCGGGCATTGCCCCCCGAATAATGGCACTTGAAGAAGTAAACGCAGGGTGGCTTAATGCTCCCTGTCCTTCAACAACAATGATATCGGGTTGTTCTTGCTCATAGGCATTTAAGATGGCGTTTTCAACCTCACCAGTAGCAAACCCAGATGTTAAGACGTCTATGGCCACTCCGTATTTGGAGCCTTGGAGCAGGCCTGTTTGGCCAGTTGTCACAAAGACAGCGTTAAGACCTTCATTTCTTAAGGCTTCTACCAATACTAATGCCGTAGTTCTTTTACCCACCGCACAATCAGTGCCCATTATCGTAATTATCGGAACCTTTACCTCTTGAATACGTCCCGAAAAATTATGGAGGTTTTCACGTTTTGGAGGCTTTCTAACATCCAGTATAGTTACTCCATAATTACGGGCCATACGGGCAAATTGAGAATTCTCGCTAAAAAATTCGGGAAGACCATTAACAATGTTCATCCCACTTTTCATAGCGGTAAAAATCATTTCTTTTTGTTCATCGTTTAAAAAGGAAGCGAGTGGGGCGATGCCGTAGATAAAATATTCAGGGATAGCGTTTAATTCTTCTAAGGCTAGTGCTATACTTTCAAAGATGGGAATGGCATTTTTTACACCATCAAGATATTCTCCTGCATCCTGACCAGCCTTTGAACTATCTATGACCCCAACGATATCATAGGTCTCCGACTGCCGAATAAGTCCATTCGCCACTTTACCATCTATATATCCAAATTCATTCTCGCAATAAATTAAAGCCTTAGCTCTCATAAGTTATATTGTTTAGTTGTCCGAATCTATAGTACTACCTCAAAAGGTTTTAATTCTCTATCAAAACAAACCTATGCATTAGCGTTAGCTGACCCTGAACCGTTTTTTGATTATACCAATAATCCATTCATGCGTTATGGTTGATTCTTAATAGTGGTGCAGATTATCTTGAGATTATGATATGCTTCAATTGAATTGGAAGAACATGCAGGGATAAGTATGGAATCCCTTTTCTGCATAAAGTTGGGATTACCTCCTATAACAACCTCGGTCTTTCCTTCAATTCTATGGATGAAGCAGATAAATGGGGATTCCTTGTGGGGCAATATCTTAACAAAATCAAATGCGAATGCCTGTATGCCACAATTATTCTGAACACCTATGTTTTTACGAAAATAGCATTAGACTTGAACTCCAATATTGCAGCTAAGTTAAACGTAATGAATTCTTCAAATTCACCTGTGTCCATAATTTAAAATATAATATAGTATTCCTTTTGTTCTACTCCGTTCTTTTTTTGGCATCCCGTTTTGCTCTTTTGGCGGCTTTTTTCTCTTTAGGCGTACTAGAGGGCGTTGTTTTTCCTAATTTCTGTTTTCCTTCTTTTTCTCTTGACATATATTTTACTTTTATTGCTTTATGAAATTGAAACAGCGACCCCCAACATTATTAATAAAAGCACAAAACAAATAGCGCATTTTCTCACGGTGTTTATTTATAATTGCTGTGTGCGATACAAAATCGCTTGACCAAAACAATGGTTGCTACAATACCAGACCATTTTGCTTTTCACAAAAAAAAGAGCAGTATTTTTTAGTTCCTGCTCTTTTTTGTGCCTTTAACAATCTAAAAGCACTTATCAACAAACAAAATTAAATTCTCTTCCTCCCAGTATTGTTCAGGCCATGTTTTTGAAATTTCCCGAAGTCATTTCTTGATTCTGATCAAATTGGGTTTTAGGTTTTTCTCCAATTCCTTCCATCTTGCAGTTTCTTGGTTTTCATTATCGAACACGGGCCTAAAGACATCTCTAATTTTTTGAGAATCCCGTAAACCAAATTGTTCTTTTCGAATATGTCCATAAATGTTGTGTATTTAGTAATGTTCATTAACATTATAACAGCGAGTAAAGATGCGACAGAAACAAGGGAATTTTGCTATATAAATATTTGTGAACCTTACATATATCACAGGTTTTCCAAATTTTGCTGTCTTTTTTTCTTCATTTTTTTGAAAAAAGATGGTGTGAGACCAGTAACTTTTTTAAATTGATTTGACAGGTGCGATGGGCTGCTGTAGTGGAGTTTATAAGCAATTTCGGCCAAATTAAGCTCATTGTATAGCAATAATTCTTTCGCCTTTTCGATTTTATGTTTGATAATATAGTGTTGTATGGTGATTCCTTGCACTTCAGAAAATGTATTCGCCAAATAGGTATAATCATATCCCAATTTTTCGCTTAAGTAACCAGAATAATTTGTTTTTGGAATTTCATCATTGTAATGAACCATTTCAACTATTACATTTTTTATTCTTTCGATTAATATACTCTTCTTATCATCCAACAATTCCAATCCGGACTTGAGCAGATTATTCTTGAGTTGAATTCGCTTTTCATGGGCAATTTCTCCCATAATTTCAACCATGCCTAGATTCAATTTAACGTAATCCAGTTCCAACTTTATCAGTTCTTCCTTTACCAACATTTTACAGCGAAGACTGACCATGTATTTTATATATAATCTCATATCCTTAGTTTAAAAATAAAGGTGGTCACCTAGCTGGCACATAACCATCAATAGACTTTTATATTTTAAATCCCAGAAAATTAAAAACAGGTTTCCGCGCTGAATAATAGGATTCTAATGCTCTTGAAGAAAGTGAAAGCGATTGCTTCTTAAAGGTAGTCAATAAATGGTGTTTTGATGTATTAACACAAAAATCATTTTTAACTTTTGAATCCAATCTAAGAGATATTGGAAGATTAAAAATGGGACCTGTTCTTATTAATAAAGCAATAATTAAAAACAGAACCTATTCCAAATATTCCTTAAGGAAATCCCACTTTGAGAATTCCATTAACCGTCCCACATAATGTAAGCCACCTCTATCAAGATGGCTTTTTATTCATGATAAATCTAATTCGCGTTATTGAATATTATCGAGAAGTTTGTCCTTATAAATTAGATGAAAAAGATATAATTTTCGATGAAACTCTCCGTCCATACCTTTTATCCATTCTTTTTTTCGTAGAACGATTGCTTTATGCTACCATCTTAACCATTGGCATCTTTGTAACAAACAAATCCCATGAAAATCCTACTAAAAAATATTAAGAAAGAGTTTACTCCAGATAATATGACGGCGGCCATTAGCTGTCTAATAATTTCCATAACCATTTATTTTATTTTGGCTGTTATAAACAGGGAAATCCTCTTGTAATAAATAAAGGCCCCCTTTTTAATTTAAGATAAAACAGAAAATACAGTATTCTCGTTAAGCACTTCCATTTGGTTGCGCTTCACTTTATTCCTAAATTCAAATAAAAATTGATTTTTAGGATTTGTATACAATTATAGACATAGAGACCACTGGAAATGGAATAAAGGGAAACAAGATAACCGAGATTTCCATTTTTAAGTATGATGGCGAGAAAATAGTTGATGAGTTTACATCATTGGTAAATCCCTGTTGTCCCATCCCATATTTTATTACAGGATTAACGGGAATTGATAATGAAATGGTTCGGGACGCTCCCACTTTTGAAGAGGTTGCGAATAAAATAAACGAAATTACCAAGGATTCCATTTTTGTGGCACATTCTGTTAATTTTGATTATGGCGTCATCAAAGAAGAGTTCAGAAAAATAGGAATCGATTTTACCAGAAAAAAGCTGTGTACCGTCCGTTTGTCCCGAAGATTAATACCAGGTTTACGATCCTACAGCTTAGGCAAATTATGTTCGGCCATAAATATTCCTTTAACAAATAGACATAGGGCAAGAGGTGATGCACATGCGACAGTATTGCTTTTTCAAAAATTAATAAACGCTCCCAAAGCAACAGATATCTTCCAAAAATTCTTGAATGCAAGAAGTCAAGAAGCCACACTGCCACCACATCTCCCTAAATCAATTTTTAACAATATCCCACAAAAGCCTGGGGTCTATCATTTTATAAATCAAAAAAAAGAAATTATCTACGTAGGAAAAGCAAATAATTTAAAAAACAGGGTTTTGGGGCATTTCTACGATAAGAGCACAAAAGAGATTAAAATGTGCAATGAAACAGTAAATATCAATTTTAAGCTTTCTGGCAGTGAGTTGCTTGCACTTCTAATGGAATCAACGGATATAAAAGACTATTTTCCAAAATATAAC
Source organism: Flagellimonas maritima (assembly GCF_003269425.1). NCBI lineage: Bacteria > Pseudomonadati > Bacteroidota > Flavobacteriia > Flavobacteriales > Flavobacteriaceae > Flagellimonas > Flagellimonas maritima. The sequence continues at coordinate 833,301 of NZ_CP030104.1, forward strand.
AGGTCGCAAAAAAGGATAACAAAACAATATGCCATTTTTGGCTATGAAGACCGAAAGGGTATAGTACACCTTGCCTATAACGCCTTAAAAGGTACACCCAACCCTTTAAGAATATTTTATAATCAAACAGATTGCAGGGCTTTTTTAGAAGAGCTCTGCCAAATTTTTTCTCTTTGTCCCAAATACTGTAATCTACAAGATACCAATTCTCCTTGCTCTCACCATTTCATTAATTCTTGTAAGGGCATCTGCACTTCCAAAGAATCTGTGGTCGATTATAATAAAAAAGTGAAAGCGGCCATCACAAGCATAAAAGCAACTCTTTCAGAGGCAAGAATCATTAAGGAGGAAGGAAGAAATAGTAATGAAAATGCTGTTGTATTGATTGACGAAGGAATCTATAAAGGTTATGGATTTATAGATAATGAGTCCGAAATTTCAACAAAGGAAGATATCGAGGCTTTTATAATTCCACAAAAAAATACTTTGGAGACAAATAGAATCATAAATTCTTATCTACTGAAAAAAAATGTTCTGAGCAAAAAAATTCCTGTGTATTCAAGCTAAAAACCAAACACGTCAATCCTTTATTTTCCTGTACATATGTACAATGAAAATGAACCATATCAAAAAGATGATGGCAATCACGATTGAATATATCAGCACAAAATCCACTACTTTTTATATTTCAAGTAATTCATAAAACCCAACATTGTAGGTGCCCAGAATGCAATAAAAATGGCATCCAATTTTTTTCCTTGAAGGAAAAGTGTTTCGGAAACAATGATGATAGAAATTACCACAAGAAGCATAATACAATTCATCACTCCAATCCTCTCAATAAATTTTCGGAACATTAAGCGTATTTCGTAAGATTATACCCTCTAATATACCCAATATAACGTTGAAACATTTAAAAAAATTGTGATTTTTTTAACAAAAAAGCGTTAGAGTTAAAAATGCTTCCAATTGGGATATTTCAACAAACTGATTTTAGATTGAAGAATTTTGGTATCTCATGCGGAAACTACAGTTAATTTTTAGAAATATTATGTTCTAGATATTATGTCTTAAACAATTACTTTTTAACTATTCAAAAAAAAATCTGGGATATGATTTGAAAGATATGCTATTGCAGATAGTATCGAACTTATGTATTAGCGTTAATTCTTCATAAGCTGTAAATAAATACTAGGATTAAAACTAGCTAGTAGATTATACAAAATTTAATCGACCATTTTTAAAATGACCTTGAAATGTTCAATATCCATTACGTATTGGAATCCTTCATGTAGTTCTCTTTGTTCAACTACGTAGGGATAAAAAGTAATAGGTTCTATACAGACCATATTATTTACTTCCGTCCAACACATAAAGTGCCCAAAACCTTCGGTTTCAATTGCAATTGATTTTTTATCTTTTAGTATAATTGAATTACAGTCAGCAACTTGCAAAGCCCTACTACCGACCTTCAACACCTCTTCCAGAGTAATCTCTCTTTGACCAGTGCTAATGATTGGGCTATCGGTATACAGTTTAAATGCAGGATGATATCCCAACATAAATGGCATATTGCGTTCTCCTGAGATTTTAAAGATAATTTCCAGAGTTGAATTGTTCAGTTCAAAGGTTTTTTCAAAGCAAAAAGTAAAAGGCCACATTAGCCATTGTTCGGTAGATTTTTTAGGATACTTGGAATTTTTGACAGGTGTTCCCGCAATGTATTCTTTTTTGAAAATAGCTGACGTATCGGTATTGGAAATCAGTTGATAATCCAATTCGCGCAGAATACCATGTTGATCCTGTATAGCGTTACCTTTGGAGACCTGTACCCTAAAATCAGCTTCGTTTACCGGTCCTATAATCGGAAACATTTCAGTATCTGAACTTGACCATCCCGGACTACCCTTTTGATGTATAAACTCATGGCCACTTACCTTAAAACTAACAAGTTCTCCTCCATCTATCCCAACCGAGCTATTTACATTTTCTAATAAAATCATTGTTTGGTATTGATAAGTCTGTGGATCAAAATTGCGGTACGTTTGGTCAGCGCTTCTATAGTGTTCAGATTGACTGTCTCTTCTGGCGTATGTGCACCAGAACCCATAGTGCCCAAGCCATCCAAACAATCTACGTACTCGGCAACAAAAGAAACATCTGCCGCTCCCCTTTTACCGGGGTCGTATGCCAAAACCTTTCCCTGGTCTAAATCGATACTTACTTCGTTCAAAATATTCAATAAAGCTTCATTCCCTTCTGTAGGCTTCATGGCTGGATAACTATCTGTAAAGGATATTGTTGCCGAAGTGTTTGGAAGGTTATTCGATACAATTTTCTTCATTTTCCCCCTTGCCCTTTCTTTCTGCTCTTCAGAAATAAACCTAAGTCCTCCCCTGACCAATGCTTCTTGGGCAACCACGTTGGTCTTTCCAAAAACGTCCCCCTTGCTGGTGGTATTATCAAAATTTACGAAGGTTCCTCCTAAAAGTGTTCCTGGATTGAAGGTGAGCAGATCTTCTCCTTTAACATCGGTATAGAATTGATGCAGGATTCGCGACATCTCGAAAATAGCACCTGCTCCCACCCTATCATTAAAAATTCCAGAGGAATGTGCCCGCTTGCCTTCCACTTCAACAGCCCAACCAGAGGAACCTCTTCTTGCCACAGTGGCATAGTTAAAACCTGTTGAGGTTTCAAAACCCAGTGCAATGTCGCTCCGTTTTGCAGCATCTATCAAATCCTTTCTACTGATGGACAAAGGTTTGCCCGTGCTTTCTTCATCCCCTGTAAAAGCGGTGATTATTTGTGCATTTTTTAGCAATCCGTTTTCATGAAGTGCTTTTAATGCATACAATACAATGACATTGCCACCTTTCATATCGTTTCCACCTGGAGCGTGGGCAATGCTATCGTTCACCATTGTAAATTCTTGAAAAGGGCTATCTTCTTCAAAAACGGTATCCAAATGACCAATGAGCAATAGTTTCTTTCCTTTATTCCCGGACGTTTCAGCAAAGAGATGGCCTGCACGATTCATTTTTTCTGGCATTTCGATCCAGGTAGTCTTAAAATCAATTTCTTCAAAGGCATTACTAAAGACCATGCCCACTTCTTTTACCCCTTCAGAATTTAGTGTGCCGCTATTGATGTTGACCACTTTTTCCAAAAAGGAGATTGCATCGGTATTATTATTTTCAACTGATGCAATAATTTTCTTTTCTATTCTTGAAAGATTTTGGGCAACTAGAGTGATGGTCAGCAAAAAACTGCTAACAGTGAGGAGGTTCTTAATTGACATAAAATCGGATTTTGCCCCTAATTTAGAGAAAATTAATCGATATATCCTTTCTCTCGCATCCAATCATCATTGAACATTTTGCCCACATATCGACTACCGTGATCGTGAAACAATACTACGACCACATCGTCTTTTGAAAAGTGCTCTTTTAACTGTAACAATCCTTTGATGGCCGCCCCGGCAGAGTTACCCAGAAACATGCCTTCTTCTTTTGCTAAACGTTGGGTATAAACCGCTGCATCTTTATCGGTCACTTTGGTGAAACCATCAATAATTTCAAAACGTACATTTTTGGGCAATATATCTTCTCCTATCCCCTCGGTTACGTAGGGATAGATTTCGTTTTCATCAAAAATACCCGTCTCATGGAACTTTTTAAAAACCGAGCCGTAAGTATCGATGCCCCATACTTTTACATTGGGATTCTTTTCTTTTAAATAGCTGCCTACACCGGAAATGGTACCACCTGTGCCTACACCGACCACAAAATGGGTCACTTTACCTTGGGTTTGCTCCCAGATTTCCGGTCCCGTACTCAAATAATGGGCCTTACAATTTGACGGATTGTCATATTGATTGACGTACCAAGAATTGGGAATCTCTTTGGATAAGCGTTTGGCAGTAGAATAATAACTACGAGGGTCTTCTGGAGCTACGTCTGTAGGGCAGACATGAACTTCGCTACCAACCGCTTTTAGAATATCTATCTTTTCCTTGGATTGTTTGTCACTGATGACACAGATCATTTTATAATCCTTTACAACTGCTGCTAAGGCCAATCCCATTCCAGTATTCCCAGACGTGCCCTCTATAATCGTTCCTCCTGGTTTAAGGATTCCTGCAGCCTCGGCATCTTCAATCATTTGAAGTGCCATCCGGTCCTTTACGGAGTTCCCAGGATTAAATGTTTCGTATTTTGCCAGCACTAAACAAGGTAGGTCAGCAGTTAAAGCATTGAGTTTGACCAAAGGAGTCTTTCCAATAGTTTCGAGTATATTTTTAGCGTATTCCATAATCGCCGCAAAGATAATCAAACAAGATGTAGTTGTTCCTTGTTCCTTGTTTCTTGTTCGTTATTTAGAGACATTGTTCGGCATTCAAAAAGAACTTTTGTTTGAACATTGAGTTTGTAGTTGTATTTGGGTCTAGGGTCTAGGGTTTCGGCTAAAAAAGTAAAATTAGAACTTGTGTTTATACCTTGAACTTGAGCTTATACTTGGATTTTTGAACTTGTATTTGAGTTTAATTTTTGTATTTGAATTTTATGTTTGAACCTATACCCTCACTCAAACTTAATGGCCTTTACCGGGGTTATTTTAGTAATAATGTACGAAGGCAACAAAAGCATCAACAAACATAAGAGCATTACACCCAGATTTAAAGATAAAATCATTGGAACATCAATGTGCACAGGAATGTATTCGATATAATACTCTTCAGGATTTGGAAATTTGAACAAGCGATATTTATCTTGAAGGTATAACAAACCCAAACCAATACCGTTACCCCACAGCAAACCTATAGAGATTAGATAAGCTGCGTTGTACAAAAAAACTTTTCGAATGCTCCAATTTTCACACCCCAATGCTTTTAGAACACCTATCATCTGGGTACGTTCCAAAATAAGTACGAGCAATGCCGTAATCATATTGATGCCTCCAACAATAATCATGATACCAATGATAAGTGCAATATTAAAATCGAAAAGGCTTATCCATTCGAATATTCTAAAATATTTGGTCTTGATATTTTGCGTATCTAAACTGGAAAGTGTTTTTCCGTAGATTTCATTGCTTTTTTCTTCCAATTCGTCAAAGTCTTCCAAAAAAACCTCAAAAGTTCCAATTTCATCAGCTTTCCACCTGTTCATACGTTGTAGGTGGCGAATGTCAACAAAAACATAGGTAGTATCAAATTCCTCAAAACCACTGTCGTAAATACCAACAATATTGAATTTTCTGGTATTGGGAACTTTAGAAGCGTCCCCATCTTTCAAGAAAAAAGAAAAAAATGAGTCTCCGACCGTTAATTGCAATCTATCTGCCATGATTCTAGAAACCAAAACCTCATCATTTAGATTTTTCGAATAATCAGGCAACCTTCCGTCAATTATAAATTCCTCGAAAACATTCCAATTGTAATCTTGGCCCACACCTTTTGCAAGCATCCCTTCAAACGTATCTTCAGTTCTTATAATCCCACCTTTGGTAGCAATGGCCTGAACATGTGAAATGCCATCGACATCCTTGAATTTGGGATAAAACTCCTGTTCCAAAGAAACAGGCACTACGGAAACTTCGGAAGTATTGTTATCGAAATTGGAGATTTGGATATGGCCATTAAAGGCAGCAACCTTTTCACGGATTTTTTGCTTGAGCCCCACACCTGTTGCAATGGCAATCAACATCATTACGATACCGATGGCAATTGCTGCTATGGCAATTTTTATTATAGGAGCGGAAATACTAATTTTATGCTCCTTCCCTGTAATCAGGCGTTTGGCAATAAACAATTCTAAATTCAACGAATGTCCGTTTTATCTATTTTCAAAAATACTGCTTTATTGTTGTTTTTACTGTTTTCTTCATGCAGGGGACAGGAAAAGGAAATTGTGCATACCGCCGACCATAAAGAAAAAGATACTCTATCGGCAATTAAAGTTGCTGCGAATAGAACAACGGAATATCTACCATTACTCAAAAATAAAAATGTTGGAGTGGTGGCCAATCAGACCAGTGTGATTTTTAAAGAAAATGGATACACCCATTTAGTGGATTCATTGGTTTCCTTGAAGACGAATATTGAAAAAGTATTTGCGCCGGAACATGGGTTTCGTGGTAGAGCGGATGCAGGCGAATTGGTCAAAGATGGTGTGGACACCAAAACTGGACTCCCCATTGTTTCACTTTACGGGAAGAACAAAAAACCTTCCGAAGACCAACTAAAAGGTCTGGACATTATTCTTTTTGATATTCAAGATGTTGGTGTTCGGTTCTATACCTATATCGCAACGCTACAACTGGTCATGGAAGCTTGTGCAGAAAATAATGTTCCAATCGTTGTTTTAGATAGGCCTAATCCCAACGGGCATTATGTAGACGGCCCTACTATGCAAAAAGAGCATACAAGCTTTTTAGGGATGACCACTATCCCTTTAGTATACGGAATGACTATTGGAGAATATGCGAAAATGATCAATTCCGAAAGATGGTTGCGTGAAGAAGTCCGTGCGGACTTGACCATAATCCCACTTGAAAATTATTCCCATCAATCCAAGTACCACATCCCAATTAGACCCTCGCCAAACCTCCCCAACGATGTTGCCATCAATCTCTATCCAAGTCTAGGCCTTTTTGAAGGTACCAACGTTAATGCAGGAAGGGGAACCGAGTTCCAGTTTCAACGCTACGGAGCATCATTTTTGGATAGTAATCTATACGATTTTAGCTATGTTCCCAAACCTAATTTTGGTTCCAAAAATCCAAAAGAAGAGGGCGAAAAGTGTTTTGGAAAAGATTTATCAGGACATGCACAGATGAATACTGTTTCCTTACAATGGTTGATGGATGCATATATCAATGCTTCGGATAAATCAAAGATTTTCAAAACTGAATCCTTCACTAAACATGTAGGGACCAATAGTTTGCAGAAACAAATTGAAGCGGGACTCTCAGAATCAGAAATTAAAGCAACCTGGCAGAAGGATTTGGAGTTTTTTAAAATAATTAGAGAAAAGTACTTAATTTATGATTAATTGTTTGTAGTGGGTCTTCTATATTTATGGAAAGGCTGCTTTAGCAAGCCCCATATACTGCTGTTTTCCTTTTCATCGGGGAAAGTATCGACACCGTAAACTATCTTGTCCACATCCATTTTCATGTAAGTACCGAAAAGCCTATCCCAAATTGAAAAGATATTACCATAATTGGAATCTGTATAGGGAAGTTGATAATGATGATGCACCTTGTGCATATCGGGGCTTATTATAATCCAACTTATGGCGTCATCCAATTTTTTTGGCAATCGAATATTGGCATGATTGAACTGTGAAAGCACTACGGACAGACTTTGGTACAACATAACTATGCCTATTGGCGCCCCAACAAGAAAAACACCTGTTAAAGTGAAAGCATATCGAATCAAGCTTTCCAGGGGATGATGGCGATTAGCCGTTGTCGTATCTACATTATGGTCGGAATGGTGCACCAAATGTACCATCCAAAGCGGCTTTACCTTATGCTCTACAAGGTGTGCCGTATAAGCCCCTATCAAATCCAGAAGCATAACACCGAGAAGCACGTACAACCACAAGGGCATTTCTGGCAGCCAATTGATGATTCCGAATTGGTTTTCTACGGACCAATCCGCGGTTTTTAGCAACAAAAATGCTAGTGGAAAATTGACGATGATAGTCGTCAACGTAAAGAAGAAGTTAGGAACGGAATGGCGCCATTTTCTGTAATTTACGCTAAATAGAGGTACGATACCTTCCAGTATCCAGAAGAAAGTGATACCCCCAACTAAAATAAGACTTCTATGTAAAGGGGGAATGCTTTCAAAATACGTAATCAATTGTTCCATAGTACCAAATATAAGAAATCATCAAAATTTGATTGTCTTTTTCATTTTCTCAACGATATTGAACGCAGCAGGACAAATAGTAACATTCTTCAAGGTAAGATTTGATATCTGATGAAACTTTTTTCGGTCTGTGTGCGGAAATTCCCGACATGCTTTCGGACGCACCGTATAAATGGAACAGTAATTATCAGCTCCCAAAAAAGTACATGGGACTCCTTTTAGAACATAATCGTTTTCTTCATCTACCCTTAAGAATTTGTCAATAAATTTTGAAGGTTTCATTCTAAAGTACTTGGCTATACGGCCAATATCGGTATTGGTAAAAAGAGGCCCTGTTGTCTTACAGCAATTGGCACAAGTAAGACAATCTGTTTGTTCAAACTCTTCATTATGAAGATTCTGCATGGTATAATCCAAATCTTTTGGAGGCCTTTTTTTAAGCTTCGTAAAAAATCTTCTGTTCTCCGCATGTTTTTCCTCGGCTTTCTTAGGTAACTGTTCAAGACGTTGCTGCATAGTAGGGCAAACTTAAAAAATTGAATTCCATTAAACCATTATATATGATTAAAGTCCCACTTTTGTACCATGTTATTACAGAATATGGAAGATATAATTGGAAATGCCCTTTTGGACTATCAAGCTGGTAAGCACACAGAAGATATTACAACGTACTCATCTCTTGATGAGGTTGATTCCATTCTCCTGCCCTATCTCTTTCGCAGCTTTGATGAAATGCCACGATTAGAGCAAAAAGCATTGGAATTGGCAAAAGGAAATGTTCTTGATATTGGCTGTGGTGCTGGAAGTCATACATTATATCTTCAAAATAAGGGGTTGAATGTTTCTGCTTTGGATTCATCAAAAGGAGCGATGAAAGTTTGCGAAAAAAGAGGTGTAAAAAAAATGATTCACAGCAAAATTCTTGATTTTGAATATTTCAAATTCGATACGCTCTTATTGCTCATGAATGGAATTGGTCTTGCTGGAAAAATTATTGATTTAGGCTATTTTTTAAAGCACTTAAAAACTTTATTGAATCCAAACGGTCAAATATTATTGGATTCAAGTGATATTATTTACATGTTCGACAAAGATGAGGATGGAGGGTTTTGGGTTCCCGATACTGGAAGTTATTATGGGGAGGTAACTTTTACCATGGAATATAAAGGACAGAAAAGTTCACCTTTTGAGTGGCTCTATATTGATTTCAATACGTTAAAAAAAGTCTGTAAAAGCAATGGTTTTAATTGTGAACTCGTAAGTAAGGGCAAACATTACGACTATTTAGCAAAACTTTCGTTAAGTGTATAATAGATTTTACCGCATGTCGTTTTCATTATATATCTTTTCCCTATGAAAAAGAAAACCCTTTTTATAATGATTTTTTGTCTAGGATTCGTGTTTAGCTGTTCTAACGATTCCGATGATTCCGAGACAATAACCGTAAGAGTTGATAGGTCAGCAAATCTATTGGCAACGGGAGCCTCCGCCAACGATATTTTATCCAATGCAAATTTTGATGAACTGCGAATTGAAATAGGTTTTGTTACAGGATTCAGGCCTACCCAAACAGCTATGAACAATTTTGTTGATTTTCTACGGGACAGGACTTTTAAACAGGACATTGAAATCATTTACACCGAGTTGCCCTCTCCAAATGAAGAAACTTTGGTATTGGAAGAGATTGCGGATTTGGAGGAAGAAAACAGAACTGCATATAATGATGGAAGCACTTTGGCCATTTACATTTATTTTGCCGATGCCCCTTCTGATGGTGACGATTTAGATGAAGGTCTGGTCACTTTGGGCGCTGTATACCAGAATACATCTATGATCATCTACGAATCCACTATACGCAATCTTGCCAGCAGAAGTTCTTTGGTAAGTGTTACAGAACTGGAAACGGCCACTTTAAATCATGAGTTTGGACATCTGTTTGGATTGGTGAACTTGGGAACTGATGCCATTAATGACCATGAAGATCCAGAAGCTGATAATCATTGCATAGTGGATGGTTGCCTCATGCGGGCACAATTGCAATTTGGTGCTACGGCAAGAACACAAAATTTAACCGGGAAAGCTTCGACTATTCGATCTGCGTGTAATCTAAACGGAAATTCGGTACTTAAAATACTGGAAAGTAATGTTTCTAGAGGATTCGCTGCGGTGCCGTTACTTGATGCTGAATGTCTTCTAGATCTTGAGAGTAACGGAGGTCGTTAGTAACACCTGTTAAGGTATATTTAAATATTTGTGGGTCTGTAAGGATACTTTCCATTTTGGATTCTTCATGACATAGTCTACGATTTCTGGAACCATTTTATCACGAACACTCCATTCTGGCTGTAAATATAAAATACAATCTTCGCTTACTTGTGCGGCTTGCTCTTCAGCAAAAATAAAATCATGTTTGTTATAAACAATGATTTTAAGTTCGTTTGCCAAGGCATAAATTTTGTTCTTGGGAAGTTTGTTCTTTTTTGGTGAGAGACATATCCAATCCCATTTGCCCGTTAGTGGATAGGCCCCTGAAGTTTCGATATGAATCTGTAGGTTTTTGTTCTTTAGTCCAGAGGTCAAGGGACCCATATCCCAAGTAAGGGGTTCTCCACCAGTTATTACTATGATATTCGAATATTTTGAGGCATTATCAATTATACGCTCTATTGCGGTGGGTGGATGCGTCTCAGCATTCCAGCTTTCTTTTACATCGCACCAATGACAGCCAACATCACAACCTCCAACTCTAATAAAATAAGCAGCAGTACCTTTGTGGTATCCCTCTCCCTGAATGGTATAGAATTCTTCCATTAGTGGAAGCATTAATCCCTTACCGACCAAATCCATGACCTTTTCTGAAACCATTTTGCAAAGATAGTTCGGTTGGCTGGATTTTTTGATGGTAGTAGTTGAGGAATCAACCCTTACAATTGAAATTGCTTGATTTCTTAAAGGTCTTTAGCTATCGTACAGCTACCACCTCTATCTCAATTTTGGCATCTCTTGCCAATCCACTCGCGGCAAAAGTAGTTCTTGCAGGTTTTTTTGTAAAAAACTTGGAATATACCTCATTAAAATCTCCAAAATCTTCCATGGTGCTTAAAATCACGGTGCATTTTACAACATTCCCCAACTTCATATCATGTTGTGCCAAAACTGCTTCAATATTTTTAATCACCTGTTCGGTCTCGCCTTTAATTCCGCCATCAACCATTGTTCTGGTAGTGTGGTCCATCCCTATTTGGCCCGCCAAAAAGAATAGGTTCCCTGCTTGTACGGCATCACTGAAAGGAGCATTTTGTTTTTTAACTTCGTGAGATTTGTGAAAAACAATTTCTGTGGTATCCTGAGCGTATGAAGTAGTACATATTCCCACTGTCAAAATGAAAAGAAAAATACGATGAATCGGTTTCATGGTGCAAGTTTTAAATTTGCTTAAAATTACCCTATTTTTATCGGAAATTGAAGTCCATGGGCAGCAAAGAGGAATTCTTTGAACATATAGAAAAAGGCTACACAACAAAAGGGGACTTTATAACCATGGGCTCAGGAATGCTGAATGGAGAAACAGTGACCAATGCCTTTGTGAAAATTCCTTTGAAAACCCTCAATAGGCATGGATTGATTGCCGGAGCCACAGGTACGGGAAAGACAAAGACGCTTCAAGTGATTGCGGAAAATTTATCGGACAAGGGGATTCCCGTATTATTGATGGACCTTAAGGGTGATTTGAGCGGAATAGCCCAACCGAGCCCTGGCCATCCAAAAATAGAGGAGCGCCATGAGAAGATAGGAATCCCTTTTAATGCAAGTGCTTTTCCTGTCGAAATTTTATCCCTATCCGAACAGGATGGTGTCCGTTTGCGCGCTACGGTGTCCGAATTTGGCCCTGTTCTACTTTCAAGGATTTTAGACCTAACTGTCACACAAGAAGGAATTGTTGCCGTTGTATTTAAATATTGCGATGACAATAAGTTACCGCTGTTGGACCTAAAAGATTTTAAGAAAGTATTGCAATATGCCACGGGTGAGGGCAAAAAAGAGTTTCAAGCTTCCTATGGTCGCATCTCCACTAGTTCTACAGGAACAATTTTAAGGAAAATCATAGAGCTGGAACAGCAGGGAGCAGATATGTTCTTTGGTGAAAAATCTTTTGAAGTCGATGATTTGGTCCGAATCGATGAAAATGGCAGAGGCTACATCAATATTATTCGTCTTACGGATATCCAAGATAGGCCCAAGCTATTTTCAACATTTATGCTCAGCCTTTTGGCCGAAATCTACAGTACGTTTCCAGAACAGGGCGATAGCGACAGACCCGAGTTGATTCTTTTTATTGATGAAGCGCATCTTATTTTCAAAGAAGCTTCCAAAGCACTTTTGGATCAAATTGAAAGTATCGTAAAATTGATTAGATCTAAGGGTATCGGACTGTATTTTGTAACCCAAAATCCTACGGACGTACCGGATGATGTTTTGGCGCAATTGGGACTTAAAGTGCAACATGCGCTCAGGGCTTTTACAGCAAAAGACAGAAAGGCCATCAAACTTACCGCTGAAAATTATCCAGATTCTGAATTTTATGACACAAAAGAGGTGCTGACCTCATTGGGAATAGGCGAAGCCTTGATTTCCGCCTTGGATGAAAAAGGCAGACCTACCCCATTGGCGGCAACCATGCTACGAGCTCCGATGAGCAGGATGGATGTTTTGACAAATGCTGAACTGAAAGAAACTTTGGGCAAATCAAAATTGATAAAAAAATACAACGAGGATATTGATAGGGAAAGTGCCTATGAAATCCTGAATGAAAAAATAGAAATTGCTGAGAAAGAGGCGGAAAAAGTGAAAGAAAGAAAAGCAACTTCAAAAAGAAGCACCTCTAGCCGTAGGAGTACACGAATGAACCCCGTTGTAAAGGTTTTGACCAGTGCTACATTTATTCGCGGTGTACTCGGAGTTTTAAAAAAAGTTATTCGTTAGTTAGCTATCAGTAAAATGAAAAAAAAACAATTGATTTTTGGTTTTTTAGGTCTCCTATTTTCCTTTGGATGTGAAGAAAAAGATACTACATTCTTAATTACGGAAAATAGTATTGGTCCACTTTTGAGTACAACCCCAATTGATGATTTGGAAACCATTTATGCTCAAGATTCCATTGTAAAAGATACCTTAAGGTTAAATATTGGAACAAAGAACAAGAAAATCAAGATTTTTGAAAAAGGCGGAAAACATTTACTAACACTCAGTCCAAATCTTGATAGTGTGCCTACCGTAGAAAATATAAGAATATTTGATCCGCGTTATAAAACGGAGAAAGGTATAGGCCTAAACAGCAGATTTGGAGAAATTCAGCAAAACTATAACTTTAAAAAAGTGGTCACTACGTTGAACAGTATAGTTGTTTTTCCAAAAGCGAGCAATTTTTATTTTACTATAGACCGTAAAGAATTACCCTCTAATCTGCAATATACCAATAAGGATATTGAAGCGGTTCAGATTCCAAACGATGCGAAATTGAAATATCTTATGCTTGGGTGGGAATAGCTTTTTTAATTTATTAAACCAATCCATATCTTTCACGGTTGGCAATTACCTTGGGGCTATTGGTCTGCATCCATTCCGTAAGTTCCAAAAGTTTCTCTACATAAGATTGCCCAAAATCTGTAAGTCTATATTCCACACGTATCGGTACTTCGGCATAGGCTTTTCTTGAAATATATCCATCTGCCTCCAAGACCTTCAAGCGTTGGCTCAAGACTTTATTGGATATCCCATAAACATATTTCTTTAGCTTGTTAAATCGCATTACTGGAAAGTATCCCAGCCATAGGATGATTAAAGTACTCCACTGATCTGATGCCACTGACATAACATCCCTTACTGGGCAGAGTTCCGGAGGATGCTTGAAATCAATATGCCCAAACATTTTTTCTAACTTTTTTACAGTTCTAACTTTCTGATTATCAACTACAGTTTCCATATTTACACTTGATTTGTTTTTAGTAACGCTATTTATTTTGAAAAGTAATCTGTATTTTTAATTTCCTTTATAGAGTAAGTTACAAAAAGTAACCAGATGAAAAAACATATTTTGGCAATACTTCCACTTGTATATGGAAAGTATTTCAATACGCTCTCACTTTTTGCGCCACAAAAAACGGCCAAAAAGGCATTCAACCTATTTTGCACGGTTAGAAAAGGACGGGTGTTGCCCCAACAAAAAAAATATTTGGACCCAGTTAAAAATACAATGGAACAAATAGCAGGACATCGGCTGCAGTCTTACCACTGGTCAGGTGATAAAGAAACCGTTTTACTCGTTCATGGGTGGGAAAGTAATACTTATCGTTGGAGAAATCTTATAGAGAAGTTACAAAACGCTAATTTTGACATCATCGCTTTTGATGCACCTTCGCATGGTTACTCTTCGGGAAATAAACTGTATGTTCCTTTATATGAAGAAGCGGTACAGTATATGATAAAAAAGTATAATCCCAAATATCTTATTGGGCATTCTGTTGGCGGAATGACGCTCATGTACAACGAATATAAAAATCCAAATCCCACAGTTGAAAGAATTGTTGTTATTGGTGCTCCTTCAGAATTTCATGAAATCATGGAACATTACCAAAGTCTGTTAAAGTTTAATGATAGGGTGATGAAAGCTTTGGATGCATATATCTTTAAGCGGTTTGGGTTTCATATCCGTGATTTTTCGACATCAAAATTTGCTTTAAAAAATACAAAAAAGGGCCTATTGTTCCATGATAGATTTGATTTAATAGCTCCCTACCATGCTTCTGAAAAAGTACATGAAAATTGGAGAAACAGTAAACTGGTCACTACTGAAGGTTTGGGACATTCTATGCACCAAGAAGAAGTCAACAATCAAATTGTTGAATTTTTGCAAGCTTGATAAAGAAATCCTACTTTTCGGGAAAAGTATAAATTATGCAAAATATTGCTCCTTTTCATGTTGCAATTCCAGTTCACAATTTAGATGAGTGCAGAACTTTTTATAGAGATGTGCTGGAGTGTGAGGAAGGCCGTAGTAGCGACCTCTGGGTAGATTTTAGCTTGTTCGGCCACCAAGTCGTTATTCATTATAAACCAAAATCGAAAGAAGAATTGCACACAAACGCAGTGGACGGAAAAAATGTTCCTGTGCCACATTACGGTGTAGTTTTACCGTGGGATACTTTTCAGTCTTTTTCCAAAAAATTAAAATCCAAAGGTGTTGAGTTTGTTATTGAGCCCTATGTAAGGTTTGAAGGCGAGGTTGGTGAACAAGCTACCATGTTTTTTATGGACCCTTCGGGTAATGCCCTAGAGTTTAAAGCATTTAAAGATGTTGGGCAATTGTTCGCAAAGTGAATAATTTGTAGTAATTCTAATTTTTAGACAAGAGAACTATAATTTTAAAGATGGGATTCACGCTATGGAAAAAGTTTATAAATATCCTTTTTCTTTAAAATTCTCACAAGTTCAAGCCTATTCCCTTCTTTGTAAAGACCTATACGGTATACACCCAAACGGATTCGGTAAGCTTGTGGATGTCCCTTAATCTTGTAAATATTCTTGATATTGGAAAGGGTGGCTGCGTCTTCAAGTTCTAAAATGATATGTTTTAATTTCGCCTTTATTTTTTATTCGCTACTTTTTCCAAATCCTTCTGAAAACTTTTTAAAAAGACAACATTCATTCGTCCAATAAATTCATAATAGATTCACAATCTATGGTTCCGTTTCTATCCGCTTGCTGCATTAGCAATAGTAATCCCAAATCTTCCTTTTTCTCATCCAATAAATTTTCAAAACGCTCACGTTCCTTTTGTTCTACAAAAAAACCGCTTTCTCCATAAGTGCTTTAACACTCATATCTTCAAAGGTTGAAAAGAATCTAAAGTTTCATTAATATGGATTCATCAATATCAATATTTTTTCTCATAGTGAACGTATCAATATTTTATTCTTGTTTCAAGTATACCATTTGTATATAATATACTCTATATATTCAAAATGTATTTGTGTGTTTTATGAATAGCTTTAAGAGGAATAGTCGTTTATAAAATAAGTTTACGCCAAAATAATGCCCTTTTTTCGAATCCAAAAGAAGGCAAATATCATGTTTGGTATCCAACAAAGCCAAGCCACTATTTTGTATGCAGGTAAAAATGCTCCAAAAACTACAGTTAAAAGTGGTAACCAAATTCGAAGCGTGACTGCTGCAAAACATGCCGCATAGCTATAAATCATCATGCCTTGGTGCAATGTTAAATCCTTTGATTTTACTGCCATGTAAGCCCTAAATGTCGTATATAACCATATAATGCCCAAACAGAGGAATCCAATCGTAGTAATAAGTCCTCCCGTAGCAAAAAAAGCAATGTAGATACCACATATACCGCTGACCATAGCTGCAACAACATATATTTTACCAAGATTGCGGTGGAGCCTCAAATTTTTTGAACGAATTTTTTTACTGAATTGGGACCATCCCGTCATTAATGCCAACCCACCAAAAGTTATGTGTCCATAAAAACCAATATTCCAAATAACATTTGATAAGAGTTCAGGAGTTTTTGAAAGCAACAGACCTATATCCTTACCCGCGAATACATAAGTTAGCGGATAAAGCCCCACACCCAATGCCAAAAAGGCAAAAATGAACCAAGCTACCTTGTTCGTCGAATTTTTCATCGCTTATTTGTATCTCCAGCTTTTTAAGTCGGCACCTTTTGGGGCACTTTCTGCAATACGGTTCATGATTTTGGGCACATACATACTATTATAACGCATACGGGTAATATGGTTGGGCAATTCTGGATCCCCGTTCCAGCAGTGTTCTGCTCTATCCCCATACAGTACTTCACCCTCATAATAGGGGTCTGTAGTACTCTCAAGAAAATCTTCCATTAAATAAACCGCATTGTTCAAATAGTAATTGTCCATATCGCCACAATAGATATGAATCTTTCCTTTTAAATTATCGCCCAATTTGTTCCAGTCCCGTTCCAGAATGTGTCTGAGATCAAAATTCTCGCGCCAATAATCTGCTACTTTTGGATTGATATCTCCTGTCATTTTATCCCAAATGCGTTCTGGGTAGCCATCTTCTCCCTGTGGTGAATATGTGGCTTCCCAAATATCCCATTGTTGACCGGAGCGTGATTTGGTTCCCAAAACCAATTCCAAATGATTGTACTCTCGGGTAGTGGTCTGAACATGGCCTAAATAATCCCGATGTGCTGGAACTTCTATTTTTTTGTGGTCACTATCATAGTAATAAGCATTTTTATCTTCATAAATATTGGTCAAACAATAGGCCCTAAAATCTATTGGGTCCGGGCAAGCTGCAAAACAGCCATTATACTCCTCTGGGTATTTTACCTGAACTGCCAACGCCTCCCAGCCACCTGTAGAACCTCCGTATAAAAATCGTGACCAACCTTCTCCCATACCTCTAAACTTTTCCTCAATATATGGAATCAACTCATGGGTAATTGCATCACCATATGGTCCCTGACTGGCGGAATTTACTGCGTAAGAATCATCGTAATAAGGCGTAGGATGTTGAATTTCAATAATAAGAAACCTAGGGAAGTCCGGTTCGTTCCAACGTTTATAGAAGTCATAAGCCTCTTGTTGTTGAACAATATTGTAACCTTCTACACCAAAGCGCTCAGAATACTCAGGTTTTGTACTTGGGTCTGGCGGTGTCGTTCTGAATCCCCCAAAATCATCAGGAAAATGACCATGGAAAATCATTAGGGGATATTTGGCTTCCGGATGTTCTTCAAAACCTTTGGGAAGGAGGACATGAGCCCCCAAATACATATCCCTTCCCCAAAAATCAGAGAGTTTTTTTGATTTTATTTTGATGTGTTTAATCCATTTGGTGTCTTTAGCCTCTTCAATTGGAGGAATTACCTTGTTCATAACAACATCAACATCTTGAATACCATTTTCACCAACAGTAATCTTAAAGGGTTCGCTATAAAGATTTCCAGGGGATTTATTCCATTGCTGTCCTTCACCGTTGTCCATGGGCAAACTAACGGTATGGCCCGTAGACAAGTTAAATGTTTCGTATGTATGTAATAGTGCTTGGACATTATACTCGCCTTGCGGTACTTCTTTTAAGCTCGAGTACGGAAACCCGAAAATCGAATCATCAAAAATTATATTATCTCCCGCTTTCATGTCCTCTACATCCATACCAAAAATCAATTGGGCACCAAGACCTGCATTAATTTGAAAACGAGGTTCATCTTCATCATTTGTGGAAAGCATCAATAACAGACGTCCATCCAATGAATCACCACTGGCATCATTTGAGAATGAAACCGAGATACGGTTTGTAGTATCCTTTTGGGTACAAGAAGAAAAAATAATTAAAAAAGATAAGTACAGGTAAGCTTGAATTTTCATGATTGGTTTATTTTAAACAAAAGATACTCAATTTAACAACCCTGTTCAAACCAATTTTCGCATCTGGATACAATTGATACTATTTTCTCTTTTTTAAACGTTATATATGTAATAATCATAGGGTACCATACCTACTAAATTACCAAATGATGAAAGAAGTTTTACTGATTATAACGGTATTGTTTTCTTCTTTTGCAGTTACAAGCTGCACAAATGACGAGGATGATCAGGACCTAGAAATATTGACCCCAGAAGAAGAGACACAATTAAAGAAGAAATAAGTGCTTATTTCTTCATTCTATGGCGCTCACGTGCCAATAAGGTGTTTTTTAACAGCATGGCTATGGTCATAGGGCCTACGCCTCCAGGTACCGGTGTTATGTAAGATGCTTTTTTACTGACGTTTTCAAAATCCACATCTCCAGTTATATAATATCCCCTTTCGCGCGAATCGTCTGGAACACGTGTTATCCCTACATCAATTATTACGGCATCATCCTTTACCATCTCGGCCTTTAAAAATTTGGGAACTCCCAGTGCAGAAATTACGATATCTGCCTGTGATATAATCTGAGTAATATTTTTGGTATGGCTATGTGTAAGCGTTACCGTAGAGTTACCGGGCCATCCTTTACGCCCCATTAAAATACTCATTGGCCTCCCTACAATATGGCTGCGACCGATTACTACGGTATGTTTTCCTTTGGTATCGACATTATAGCGTTCCAAAAGTTCCAATATTCCAAATGGGGTTGCGGGAATGAACGTACTCATATCCAGTGCCATTTTGCCAAAATTGGTTGGATGAAAACCATCAACATCCTTATCAGGATGAATAGCCATAATCACTTCTTGGGTATCGATTTGCTCCGGAAGTGGTAATTGTACTATGAATCCGTCAATATTTGTATCCTCATTAAGTTCCTCGATTTTTTTGAGCAGTTCCTGCTCGGAAGTCGTACTTGGCAAACGGATTAAGGTAGATTCAAAACCCACACGTTCGCATGAACGCACCTTACTGCCCACGTAAGTTAAACTTGCGCCATCGTTACCAACAATAACTGCTGCTAAATGGGGAACCTTTTCTCCCTTTTCCTTCATTTTTGCCACCTCTGCCGCAATTTCATTTTTTATGTCGTTGGATACTTTTTTTCCGTCTAGGATTTCCATTTGGATGGTTTATTTAAGTAACGAATTATAAACTACTGATTACTGACTACTGACTACTGACTACTGACTACTGACTACTGACTACTGACTACTGACTACTGACTACTGACTACTGACTACTGACTACTGACTACTAAGTGAAATTAACGCATGTTCTGCATCATCTGCATCATTTTCTTGCTACCACCACCTTGCATCATTTTCATCATTTTGCTCATTTGTTCAAACTGTTTTAATAACTGGTTCACTTCTTGTACAGTTCGCCCACTGCCCATGGCAATTCGTTTTTTCCTACTTGCATTTAACTTGGCTGGTGTAGAACGTTCATCAGGGGTCATAGAATGTATTATGGCTTCAATATGTTTGAAAGCATCATCATCAATATCCAATCCTTTCATGGCTTTTCCTGCACCAGGAATCATACCCATTAAGTCCTTCATATTGCCCATCTTCTTGATTTGCTGTATCTGGCTCAAGAAGTCATCGAATCCAAATTTATTTTTAGCAATTTTCTTTTGAATTTTTCGAGCTTGTTCTTCATCAAATTGTTCTTGTGCACGCTCGACCAAAGACACAACATCTCCCATTCCCAATATCCTATCCGCCATTCTTGAAGGATAGAAGACATCTATAGCCTCCATCTTTTCTCCAGTACCAATGAACTTGATAGGTTTGTCCACTACGGATTTTATGGAAATAGCAGCACCGCCCCTAGTATCACCATCTAATTTCGTCAAGATAACGCCGTCAAAATTTAAGATGTCATTGAAGGCTTTAGCAGTATTAACGGCATCTTGTCCTGTCATGGAATCAACTACAAACAAGGTTTCTTGGGGAGTTATAGCTTTATGAATGTTGGCAATTTCGTTCATCATTTGTTCATCTACTGCCAAACGACCTGCCGTATCAATGATTACTACGTTGCATCCTATTGTCTTTGCATATGCAATACCTGACTTTGCAATTGAAACGGGATCATTGTTTTCTCTATCTGAGAAAACCTCAACACCAATTTGTTCGCCTACTACATGCAATTGATCAATTGCTGCAGGGCGATAGACATCGCAAGCGACCAAAAGTGGTTTTTTGCTTTTTTTATTATTTAGATAGTTGGCCAATTTTCCTGAAAAGGTGGTTTTACCGGAACCTTGCAAGCCAGACATTAGAATTACGGAAGGGTTCCCCGTAAGATCAATTTCCTCTGCTTCTCCGCCCATTAACTCGGTCAACTCATCTTTTACAATTTTGACCATAAGTTGGCCAGGCTGTAAATTTGTAAGTACGTTTTGACCAAGTGCTTTTTCTTTAACACGATTGGTAAATTCCTTTGCTATCTTAAAGTTGACATCGGCATCCAAAAGGGCTCTTCGAACTTCTTTAAGAGTTTCCGCTACATTGATCTCCGTTATTTGTCCATGCCCCTTTAGGACGTGGAGTGCTTTGTCCAGCTTATCGCTTAAATTATCGAACATACTCCTGTTTAATTTTGAAGAAAGGCAAATTTAAGAATAACCTAGGGAACAAGAAGGAAACCGCTAGAAAAATATGGTCAGACAAAAGGCATTTGTTCCAATCTCTCTACAAAAAAAGTAGGTTGAAATTAAAGATAAAAACCTAACCCAATAGAACATTGAAAAACAAGGGTTTTGATAATTAGATAAATATTTGAATAAATTATGCATGAAAAACGCCTGTCTTTCGACAGGCGCTACTTAAATTATTGGGGCAAAAAAGCTGAAATTTTATAAAACTATCAATCGCAATCTTTTTCAATCACTAAAACTTCTTCTCCACGTTTTATTTCTAAACGGTCACTCCTGCAATCAATTATTACCCATTCGCCGATATAGTTTGCCAGTACCATGCTCAAGTCATTAAAGGTGAGCGTACCATTTTCAATTTCCCAGTTTCCTTCATCAACTACCGTTTCATTGGGATTTCGTACATGGATATTCATATTCGAAAAGTCCAAGGTCAAGTCTGTAAGGAAGCTGCCTTCTTCTGCATTGGCAACAATCCATTTACATCCGGACAAGTTGTTAACCACTTCCTCGTCCGTACAGGACTCCTTCTCATAATCACAGGCGCTTTCCAGTATTATCCTGTTGGCTCCATCTTTGAAAAGCTTTATTTTACCTTCACCAATCTCATATACAAACCATTCCAAATTTAAATCGACCACGTTTTCAAATTCTAGGGTCAGAGCAACTCTCCAATCTTTAATTTTTGACTCCCAAGTTCCAGAAAAAATAGCACCTGTTTTTTGTATTGTTACCGTACCGTCTTCATTGAACTGAATCAAGTTCTGTTCAAAATCGGATATCATATCAAGATTATCTCTCCATATACCTTCTATCCACCAAGGGCATTCAACCAAGAGATTATCCAAGCGCTCTTTTGTAAAATCGTCATCATTATAATCATTATCATCATCTTCATCACATTCGTCTTTTGCTCTTTCCAAAGCGTTGACCAATTCTGCATTGCTATCAACCATTATTTCAGTGCCATCAAACTTTTTTAAAGTCAATGGAAAGTTTATACTGATTAAAGCATTCTCTTCCAACTGGGCAAAAAATCTTCTCAATTCTGAATCCTTGTTAACTACGATCTCCCCAGTTTGTTGATTATCTATATTAAAAGTGAAAAGTGTTATCGGATATACAAAGTCAATACATTCAATATCATCATCACTGCCGCCTTCCAAGCAGACTGCAGCCAATTCTCGTAATCTTTCTTTGGTTTCAATTACAATTTCGGTAAAATCCGCAAGGGTAATTGTAATTGGGAAAAGAATGTCCAAAATATCTTGATCTATATCAACCTCATCAAAAATATTTTCTATGGTATGGAGGTCCTCCACAGCATCTATGGTAATCTGAATTCCATTGACCTCTACTGTATATGGAAAATTAATGGCTATACAACTTGCACCGTCCACTATATTATCAAAAGAACCATCTTTGGATGAAGTTTTCTTAATCAATGTGGCAGTGGATGAATTGGCGGTGATTGTTTCTTGGTCATCTACTCCAGCTACTTCCTCAAACTCTTCTTGACAGGCGCCAAAGCTAAGCGCCATTGCAAAAATAGCTGTGTAAAATAATTTGGTTATAAATTTTTTCATAACGATTTGGAATTTAGGGTTATACTACACCCCTAAAACAACTTCTTAAAAAAAAACCCTACTTACAATTTATTTTTTTAAAATACCTTTGGACAAAACTATAAAGCTTGTTTTAATGAACAACGTCTGTGAGGATCAGGTCTTCAGCTCAATATTCAGGGCTAACTCCAAAACGATTTTCAACTATATTTATTATAAGTTCGGTAATGAGGAAAAGGCAAGTGACGCGGTTCAAGAAGCTTTTGTAAAGTTATGGGAAAACTGTGAAAAAGTCCTGCCAGAAAAAGCTAAATCCTACCTATACACTGTTGCGAACAATTTATATTTAAATGTAATCAAAGCAGAAAAAGTAAGATTAAAATATGCCAAGCCTACTCTAGAACATTCCAATGAATCTCCAGAATTCTTGCTAGAAGAAAAAGAATACAAAGCAAAATTGGACAAAGCATTGAACGATTTACCGGAAAACCAGAGAATAACGTTTCTGCTAAATAGAATTGATGGTAAAAAATATGCTGAAATTGCCGAAATGGAAGGGGTGAGCGTTAAAGCTATCGAAAAGAGAATGCATCTGGCATTAAAGCGTTTGAGAGAACAAATTGATGGGATTTAATGGAGTTAGGAGTTAGGAGTTAGGAGTTAGGAGTTAGGAATATTCAAAATCTTGATATCTTTCAACCTAAAAATATAATTATTTATCTATCAATGATTTGTATAAATTTCCATTTACATGTTCCAAGGAAATCCAGTAAATTGAAACTATCTTTAAATTCTTTGTTGAGAACAACGAACAACTATAAAGTAGGGTTTTTTATAGTAGTGTTGTTATTAATATGTAAAGCATAGCACCCATGCAAGAAAATTATCTAGCCAAATGGCTAAGTGGAGACCTTTCTGAGGAAGACCTTGCGGAATTCAAAAAATCCGACTCGTATGCTTCCTATCAGAGACTTAAACAAGTTTCCGATACATTGCAAGCACCAGATTACAATACGGATACAGTTTTAGAGCAATTGAAAAAAGAGCGTATTGAGAACACACCAAAGATTGTGGCACTTAATCCGTACAGAAATTTTTTGCGTGTGGCAGCAGCAATCGCAATACTACTTGTAGGTTCTTACTTTTATTTCAATTCGTTCAACACATCTATTACTACAGAAGTTGCGGAACGTGGCGAAGTGCTTTTGCCGGATAATTCCGAAATTTTCCTAAATGCCGATTCCAAGATTTCGTATAGTAAAAAAGATTGGAACCAAAAAAGAAATGTCAGCTTGGAAGGAGAGGCATTTTTCAAGGTTGCTAAAGGAAAAAAATTCACTGTTTCCACTGATCAAGGAACCATAGCTGTTCTGGGCACCCAATTCAACGTGGAAAATAGAGATGGTTTTTTTGAGGTCACTTGTTATGAAGGTTTAGTGCGTGTTATTCATAATAATAAAGAAAACATGTTACCTGCAGGCAATACTTTTTTGGTCATCAACCATAAAATTGTGGACGCAGGCCAACCAAATTCAACGAAACCATCGTGGATGAACAATGAAAGTAGTTTTGAAGCCACTCCGTTGAGTTTCGTTTTCGCAGAGCTCGAAAGGCAGTATAAAATTGATATTTCTTTAAAAAATGTTGATGAAAAGTTACTATTCACCGGATCTTTCAGCAACACGGACTTAAATACCGCGTTAAAAAGTATTAGTACCCCATCTCGGATTAAATACAAAATTGAGGGTGATAATGTACTTTTTTATGCAGAAAATATGCCTTAGAAGGTATTCCTACCTTTTATTATGGTTCTTCTTTTTCTTGTATTTCCCAAAATCAATAGCTCAGGATGTACAGGACAGGCCAATGGCTTTGGTCTCTTACATAAAGAATCTGGAGGATCGGTTCAATGTCAAGTTTTCATACATCAATGAAGATTTGGATAACTTTACTATCTCCATACCCAAAAATCTTATAGCGTTAGATGATATCCTAAACTATATTGAGAAGAAACTGCAAGTAGATATTGAAAAGCTGGATGAACGGTATTACAGCTTTATCAAAATACCAAATGTTGCGGTCTGCGGAACAGTTTTGGACAACTTTGCCGAAAATACAGTTCCGGGGGCTACAGTTGAAGTGGTTGGAACAGCAATAGCTACAGATACAGATGCAAAAGGTTTTTTTACATTAGAGAACGTTCCCCGAAATAAATCATTAAAATTTAGATACCTAGGTTACACGACCCAATATGTAACTGTTGATGAAATATTAAAAAATCAAGGTTGTGCAAAAATATTGATGGCTCAGCATTATGAAAAGTTGAAAGAAGTAATTGTATATCAATTTTTGACAACTGGCCTTATTAAAGAGAAGGATGCAAGTATAACCTTAAATACTGCTGATTTCGGGATTTTGCCGGGTTTAATTGAACCCGATATATTACAGACGGTTCAGGCTTTACCTGGCATTAAAAGTATTGACGAAACCGTATCGGACATAAATGTTCGTGGAGGCACTAACGATCAGAATCTTATCCTTTGGAACGGAATTAAAATGTATCAATCAGGTCATTTTTTTGGTCTTATTTCTGCTTTCAATCCCTATCTCACCGATAAAATCACCGTTATAAAAAACGGAACCCCTTCGGAATATGGTGATGGCGTAAGTAGTGTAATACAAATGGAGACCAATAACAGTCTTGTTAATAATTTCTCTGGTGGTGCGGGTTTTAACTTTATCAGTGGTGATGTCTTTGGTCAGATTCCATTGACAGAAAAAATTGGCTTTCAATTTTCCGCAAGACGCTCTTCCACAGACTTTCTGAAAACACCCACTTATGGTAATTTCTTTGATAGGGCCTTTCAGGATAGTGAAGTCACCAATCAAAATAATATTTCTGTAGATGAGGAAATAACAAGGGACGAAAATTTCTTCTTTTATGATTTCTCTGGAAAATTTTTATATGACATCGATAAAAAACATAAACTAAGATTGAGTTTTATAACGATTGCGAATAAACTTGAATATTCCGAAACCAATCTGGATGAGCTTGAAACGACTAGAAGTATTCTTGAACAAATAAATTTATCAATAGGTGGCCAGTTGCTCACCAAGTGGACGGATAGATTTTCGTCTAATTTAAACGTGTATTACAGTCGATACAATCTGGATTCCCAAAATCGTTTTGGCAATCAAATCCAATTATTGTTTCAAAATAATCGCGTACTCGAGACAGCTATAAAATTGAATACAAATTACACAATCAACGATAACGTAGTTTGGAACAATGGATACCAATATATTGAAACGGGTATCATAAATACAACCAATCTTACACAGCCGCCATTTAACAGTGATGTAAAGGGTGTAATTCGAATTCACGCTCCTTTTACCGAAATAGGCTATAGCACTATTGATAATAAATTTATAGGCAAGACGGGATTTCGCCTTAATTATATAGAAAACCTTGGAACATTTTCAAAAATTATAGTTGAACCCCGTTTGAATTTGAATTTTGGATTGGCAAATCATCTTAGAGCTGAAATACTGGGGGAATTTAAAAGTCAGACTACCAACCAAATTGTCGACCTTGAGCAAAATTTTTTGGGAATAGAAAAACGCAGATGGATTCTATCTGATGATAACATGTTGCCAATAACCAAAAGCAAACAAGGCTCAATAGGATTAAACTACGAAAAAAACAGTATTTATTTGGGATTGGAAGGTTTTTATAAAAGAGTGGACGGGATTAGTACGAGCACACAGGGGTTTCAAAACCAAAATCAATTTAATGGAGAAATTGGCAGTTATGATGTTAGGGGCATGGAATTTTTGATAAATAAAAAGGGTATCAACTACAGCACTTGGTTAAGCTATACCTATAACAAAAACGATTACGATTTTGATTCCCTTCAACCGAACAACTTTCCAAATAATTTGGATATAACACACACCATTTCTCTTGCTGGTACATACACCCACAAAGATTTAAAAATAGGCCTGGGGCTTAACTACCGCACTGGAAGGCCTTTTACCGAACCGCAAGACGGCGATTCTGCTTTAAACACTTCCGTTTTTCCTGCAAGAATCAATTTTAAATCTCCAAATAGTAGTAGGCTGCCCGAATATCTTAGAGTGGATGCTTCTGCAATATATATGTTTAAGTTAAATAGAGGAATCAAAGCAAGTGCAGGGGTTTCTCTTTTAAATCTAACAAATCGAAATAACTCACTAAATCGATACTATAGAGTTACAGATGACAATCAAATTGAAACCGTTGACAATACCTCATTGGGATTTACCCCAAACGTAAGCTTAAGAGTTAGTTACTAGCTGCTTTCCAACTTTGACATTACAATTACATGCGGAAAAGTAATAGCTGCCAAAAAATATATTAATATTGATGTAAAGAACTCGTTATCGTCTCTTAGCAAAAAATAAAATCCAATAAGACTTATAATAGAAATCAACCAATACCACCATGATGACTTCAAATATTTAAAAAAGGTCTTTTGGTTAGCCCTACCGTACAGAAAATTCATTTGGTCTATCAATGAAGGTACACTGTGCCATACTATAAAATAAATACTAAATCCCCAAAGCAAAGTAGCTGTGCTGAAAACAACAAAAAATACAACTAAAAAGAACAATTCCTCAAAAACATTGGCTTTTAATCTCTTCATATAAACATAAAGAATCCATTGTATTGCCAGTAACGCTCCAACTATACTTAAAATGATAAGAAAAGTTTCCTTTTTTATTGAAAAACCTGAAACATCATTTATAATATCTGACGCTTGTTCACTTTTTATATAAAAAATCATAAACAGAATAAACAACCCATATAAAGTAAAAAAAAGCTTGTCCCAATGGTCTTTTCCTATCAAATTCTTTCCCCAGTGTTGCTCTCCAAAATGAAAACCACTGATTAAAACAAAAGAGAGCAATGCCAACTTTGGAAGAAAGGAAAATAGTAGCAATATGGTCAAAATTGTCATTATATATAAGGCAAGTACTTTGATTTTATGGTGATTACCAAATAATTCCCTACTAGCAACCTGTATTAAGAGTATATCGTTAGAGCCATGGAGAATTCCAAAAGAAAATATAAGAACATAGGCAATGGTTCCTTCAATTTGTTCATTTGAGAACACAGAAAACCATAATGCAAATATGGTAACCAAAAGCAAAATATTTCTCAATTTGACAAAATTAAAATCACTTTGTTGAATCATTTATAAAAAATAATGAACAAAATTATGAATTTTTTGTTTATTTTTTGATAGATTTGATTAAACAAAATCAAAAAAATAGCATGGAAAATTTATTTACATCATTACCTATGGTAGCAAGGATGGCTACCGATGACTATGTAGGCTTTACCTTCTTTGTAGGTTGTATGGCCATGATGGCGGCTTCCGCATTTTTCTTTTTATCAATGAACAGTTTTGATAGAAAATGGAGAACTTCTATTCTAGTATCAGGATTAATTACTTTTATTGCTGCGGTACATTATTGGTATATGAGGGATTATTGGTCCGGATTTGCAGAATCGCCAACATTCTTTAGATACGTAGACTGGATATTGACAGTGCCATTAATGTGTGTTGAGTTCTTTTTAATCCTTCGAGTGGCCGGGGCAAAAACCTCTTTAATGTGGAGGTTGATAGTTTTATCAGTAATCATGCTGGTAACAGGATATGTTGGTGAAGCAGTCGATAGGGACAATGCATGGTTATGGGGGCTTATTTCAGGAATTGCTTACTTCGTAATAGTCTATGATATTTGGCTGGGCAAAGCCAAAAAACTCGCTATTGAAGCAGGAGGTTCTGTATTGACAGCCCACAAAACATTGTGTTGGTTTGTACTGGTTGGATGGGCAATATATCCAGTGGGTTATATGGCCGGCACTCCTGGTTGGTACGACGGAATCTTTGGAGGTCTGGATTTAAATGTAGTTTACAATATAGGTGATGCAATCAACAAGATTGGATTTGGGCTTGTAATCTATGGTCTTGCAGTTTCTCAAAGCGAGAAAACATTGGAGGTATAAAAATATCGATCAATAATAACCTTTCTTGTCCGTTTTAGTTGGTCAAGAAAAAAGAGGTTGTTTAGAAAGTAATACTAATTCACACTGAGCCTGTCCAAATGTTTTTAACTAACTGATATTCAATATTGGTTTTAATAGGCTCAACCTGATAGATTTAATGACGGTAGACTTTTTAAACAACCTCTTTTTACATTCTTTCTGGCACAGCAATTCCCAAAAGCTTAAATGAAGACCGAATTACTTCTCCCACTTTTTTGGCCAGTTGTACCCTGAATAGTTTTTTATTGGCATCAACTTCCCCTAAAATGGATACTTGCTGGTAGAAAGAGTTGAACTCCTTGACCAAATCATAGGTATAATTGGCAATCAGTGCAGGACTGTAATTCTCGGCGGCCAATTGTATCGTTTCGGGAAAAACTTGAAAAAGTTTTAAAAGTTCCTTTTCCTTTTGGTGCAAAGCAAAATTGATGTCCAACGGTGCTGAGACATTAAAATCAGCTTTTCTTAGAATGGATTGTATCCTCGCATAGGTATATTGAATAAATGGACCCGTGTTCCCTTGAAAATCAACGGACTCTTCTGGATTAAAAAGAATTCGCTTCTTAGGGTCCACCTTAAGAATATAATATTTTAAGGCCCCTAAACCAATGGTTTTGTACAATTCTTCTTTTTCTAGTATCGAATAACCCTCCAGTTTTCCCAGTTCTTCAGAAATTTCTTTGGCGGTCAAGGTCATTTTATCAATAAGGTCATCGGCATCAACAACAGTACCTTCCCTACTTTTCATTTTGCCGCTTGGCAAATCTACCATGCCATAGCTTAAATGATAAAGCTGTTTGGCCCAATCATACCCTAGCTTTTTAAGAATCAGAAACAAAACTTTAAAATGATAGTCCTGTTCATTTCCAACAGTGTACACCATTCCATTAATATCGGGGAAATCGGTCACCCTTTGGATTGCTGTACCTATATCTTGTGTCATATAGACAGCAGTTCCATCAGATCGCAATACAATTTTTTCATCCAGACCTTCATCCGTCAAGTCTATCCAAACACTTCCGTCCTCTTTTTTAAAGAATACACCCTTTTCAAGTCCATCTTTAACAACGTCCCTTCCCAAAAGATAGGTGTCACTTTCATAATAAAGTGTATCAAAATCAACGCCAAGGTTTTTATAAGTGGTATCAAACCCTTTGTAGACCCAACCGTTCATTCTTTTCCAAAGCACAACGACATCAGTATCACCAGCCTCCCACTTACGAAGCATTTTTTGGGCTTCCAACAAAATGGGCGCTTCTTTTTCAGCACGCTCTTTCTCAAGCCCTTCTGAAACCAACTTGCCAATTTGCTCCTTATAGACCTTATCAAATTCTATATAATATTTGCCTACCAAGTGGTCTCCCTTTACTCCTGATGAATCTGGAGTCTCGCCTTTACCGAATTTCTGCCATGCCAACATACTTTTACAAATATGGATGCCACGGTCATTGATTATTTGTGTTTTATAGACTTTCTTGCCTGAAGCTTTTAGGATTTCCGCAACCGAATACCCCAAAAGATTATTACGAATATGGCCCAAATGTAAAGGCTTATTGGTGTTAGGTGAAGAATATTCTACCATAACGGCATCATCAGATGCATTTTTTAAATAGCCATAATCTTTCTCTTCAAAGATTGAATTAAAGAATTTCAGGTAGAAACTATCATCTATAACAATATTCAAAAAACCCTTGACTACGTTGAATTTGGATACTTCATCAACATGTTTTTGAAGATGATCCCCGATTTTGGTTCCTATTTCGACAGGATTACCTTTAACAGTGCGCAACATGGGAAAAATAACTATTGTAATATCCCCCTCAAAATCCTTGCGCGTAGGTTGAAATTCCACCAAAGGCAAACTCTTACCGTACAATTTGGAAACCGCTTCAATAACATTTTGGGACAATACTTTTTGTAAACTCATGTAGAAAGCCTTTTCAGGCTGCAAAACTACACTTTTTTTGTGCTTTTATGATAAGATTATTATCCTTTGCCCCTTTGATCAGACTGCTTTTGTTAATTTTAGGAATGCTTTTAAATGTCTCGTACAATAACAGGAAAATTACAAAGAAAATTGATGAAGCCGTTGGCAAACCGTTTACCCTAAAAGAGCGTTTCGCACTGAAAGGGATAGGTTCCCCAAAACTTTTTATTACTGAGGCCAGTGTAGAAATCCAGAATCTATTGATTTTGGACAACAACCTGAACGTATGCAATATTGAAATGCGTCCTAAAGGTATCGTGGTACGATTTAGGTCCCTGTTGGAAACATTTGGCTTAATAATCCCCTATTACAAACTCACTATTTACAAAGGCGATTTAGCAATCTACTCTATATATCGCGATCATTATTTTATAAAAGTAAAGTCCGATACCAAGGCCATACAAAAGTATTTTAGAAAACTATTGGACTATAAAGCTGACAATGCGCCCACATCAATAGAAGACCTATGAAAATTCTATTGACTGGAGCCAATGGTTATATAGGAATGCGTCTTTTGCCAAGATTGCTGGAACTAGGGCACGAAGTAGTTTGTGCCGTAAGGGATGAAAAACGGTTGTCCGTTGATAAAGAAACCCGTAAAAGAATCCAGGTGGTGGAAATTGATTTTCTGGAAGAGTTGGATAAAACAAAGATTCCAAAAGATATCGATGCTGCATACTATCTGATTCATTCCATGGCTTCGTCTATTGATGATTTTGATGAAAAAGAGGCTATAACCGCCAAAACTTTTAATGAATATGTCTTTGAGACCAATATTGAGCAGGTCATTTATTTGAGTGGTATTGTAAATGACAAAAAACTCTCCAGACACTTAAGTTCCAGAAAGAACGTAGAGGATATTTTATACAAAGGAAATTTTAATTTGACCGTTCTTAGGGCAGGTATCATCGTAGGTTCTGGTAGCTCCTCTTTTGAGATTATTCGTGATCTGTGTGAGAAACTTCCTTTTATGATAACGCCAAAGTGGGTTTTGACAAAATCCCAACCCATTGCCATACGGGACGTCATCAATTTTCTAACGGATGTACTTGGCAACAAAAAAACCTACGGGGAATCTTTTGATATTGGTGGGCCAGATGTGCTTACCTACAAAGAAATGTTGCATAGGTACGCCAAGGTAAGAGGTTTTAAAAACTGGATTTTTACCGTTCCCATAATGACGCCCAAACTATCTTCTTATTGGCTATATTTTGTAACGTCAACATCCTATAAATTAGCCGTAAACCTGGTTGATAGTATGAAGATGGAGGTGGTTGCAAAGGATAACAAATTACAGAAGTTATTGGGATTGAAAACCCACTCGTATGAACAGGCTATCGAAATGGCATTCAAAAAAATTGAGCAGAACCTGGTTCTTAGCAGTTGGAAAGATAGTATAGCAAGTGGAAGAATCAGTGATGATTTGGAAAAATACATTCAAGTGCCAAAATACGGGGTGCTGAAAGATGTAAAAAAAATGCCCATCAAAAATGAAGAAGAAGTTTTGAACAATATTTGGCGTATAGGTGGTTCGCAAGGGTGGTATTATGGCGATTGGCTCTGGAAAATTCGAGGTTTTTTGGATAAGCTGAACGGGGGTCCGGGCTTAAGGCGCGGACGTACCAATCCTGATAAAATTTTTCCTGGGGATGCCCTTGATTTTTGGCGTGTATTGCTTGCCGATAAGAAAGCAAAACGCTTACTGCTTTTTGCTGAAATGCGAATGCCTGGAGAAGCATGGCTAGAGTTTAAAATAGACGATAAAAATGTTCTTCACCAAGTAGCAACCTTTAGGCCAAAAGGACTTAGGGGCAGGCTCTATTGGTACAGCGTATTGCCTTTTCATTATTTTATTTTTGGAGGAATGATCAGAAATCTTTCCAAAACATAACGTTCCGGTCCAAATTTTGAAACAAATTCCCCAATATATCGTCAAATCTTAAAGTTGAAAGCAACCCTTCTACGCAAAATACTGTCTTTCCAATATAAGTTATAGAAAATTTACACTATGCAGTTACTCAAACCTACCGTATCATCCCTATTCGTTATGCTATTTTGCCAGTGTCTATCCGCACAGACAATAGCATCCAAAATAATTGATGGCAAGACCAAAGAGCCCATTCCATACGCCACCGTTCAATACGGTGAGAACCTAGGTGTCATCACGAACGAAGAAGGACGTTTTAGTTTTGAGTTGGAAGAATCCGTACAGTATTTGGATTCTATCTATATCTCAAGTATAGGATATGCCAAAACTGGATTCCCGTTTCAAAAGTCATTGGAC
Organism: Flagellimonas maritima; assembly: GCF_003269425.1. NCBI lineage: Bacteria > Pseudomonadati > Bacteroidota > Flavobacteriia > Flavobacteriales > Flavobacteriaceae > Flagellimonas > Flagellimonas maritima. The sequence continues at coordinate 866,257 of NZ_CP030104.1, forward strand.
AGTATTATATCAATTACCCCTAAAGCCATTGAACTGAGCGGTGTATATCTTTTTGACAAAGAGCTCAGCGTTGATGACATTATGGAAAGAGTAGAAGAACGTCTTCCCATTAATTACAATAAAGCACCGATAAAACAGCGGTTTTTTCTACGGCAGTCCACTTTCAATACCATGCAGAAGCTCAACATTGAGTTCAAAAAATCCACCATAGAAGAATTGAACAAAAAATTGATAGACAGCATTATCTCAATCCTTCCCAGAAATGCGCAGTATTATACTGAAACACTAGGCGATTTTTACCGCTCTGAAGAATTGAACAAACTTGAAGTCATCAAGGCGGCCGAGCTTTATGACAAAAGCAATGAAGGTTCCATGGAGGCACTTTCAGATAAAATGGAAGCCATTTTTAAGGCCAACGTAAAACCTGACTCATACTTAAAAATAAAATCAGGCATATTTGGGCAAAAAGTACAAGTGGATTCCATTTTGGATGCAGAAGATGAGGCTTCAGAATTGGAAGCAGAATTAAAAGAACCTGAAAAGACCGATTTTTTAGGAAATAGGAAGTATGTACTAAATCAAATCCATAATCAATTCTTCGGAAAGAAATCCAAATTGGATGTAGCAAAAAAATTAAATCGTTATGATTTTGAGCTTCTGGGATATTCAGAATTGGAAAACCAAGGAGTTTATGTAATCGGCTACGAACCTTCGCGGCGTGCAGATTTCAGGGGCAAACTTTTTGTGAACATAGAGGATTTTGCAATCATGCGCATAGACTACGAAAATGTAAAATCCTTAAAAAGTATTAAACTACTGGGGTTCAGTTACCAAGAACATACCTATAAGGGCACTACCGTTTTTTCCAAATTTGGCAAAGATAAATATGTGCCCAAGTTTATGGCATTGACCTTTGGACGTAAAATGGGTGTGGACCGACCTTTAAAAGTGATTGAAAAGAATAAACATGTCAAGGGGCGAAGAAAACAAAACGAACTGTCCCTTGCCTTGGATATTATCAATTATAACACTGAAAAATTTGAAATGGTGGTTTTTGATTCTGATGTGGTCCCAAAATCCAGTTTGGAAAACCTGGAAGAAGATGAAACCGTAAAAGCAATTTATCTATCGGCCTACAATCCAGAATTTTGGAAGGGCTATACTATAATGGAACCCAACCAAGCGATACGGGAGTTTACTGTGGTTGAGTAGATTTAAGACTACAGATTTCTGAAAGCGGAACCTCCAAAGCTTGGCTGATACGGAACAAGGTATGAACAGTTGCATTGGTACGACCTTTTTCTATTCTGGAAATATTTGTTGTATCAATTCTCGCTTCAATTCTGTCCACCAAATCCACTTGTGCAAGCCCTTTCTTTAAGCGAATACAGTTGATATTTTACCAATTTTCTCTAAACCATTCTTTTTTAACTTGTCATATATGACATTTAATAACTGCTAAAAATAAGCTTCCTTGCTTATAAAATGAGCAAGCGTGACCAACGATAAAGTTTTAATACAATGGATTGAAGACACCTATGGAATTCCTGAAGAATTAGCAAAAGTGTTGGATTATGGTATTGAAATGCTGTTTTATCTGAAGCCTGATTCATTTGAGCCTAAAGAAGTACAAGAAGTGGTTTCGGCTATGAGGGGGTTGATAATTGGGTTAAGAAGCTGAAGTCAGGACTCAAGTTCAAAGACAAAAATCAAGGTTCAAGTTCAAGCTCAAAAAATAAGTGCAAGCTCAAGTATAAGTTCAACTGCATTTCGTCACCTGTCAACCGTCAGCCATTATCCGTTATGAGGCAACTGTCATCGGTCATTTGTCAACCGTCATCAATCATCAGTCAACTGTCATCAGTCAACAAAAATCACGCTTTCGGCAAAAACACTTCTGCCATCATACAACGTGCACTGCCACCACCACAGGTTTCAATAGTATCCAATGGACTGTGAATAATGGCGCAATGTTTTTTAATGGCTTCTATTTGTGAATTCTCCAAGCTTTTATAAGCTGCGGAACTCATCACCATAAAACGTTGGTCATCGGCACCTATTACCTGAAGCATGTTGCCCGCAAATTGGTACATCTGCTGCTCGGTAATCGAAATGATTTCCCGACCGTCCTTTTTAATATGCTCCACTACATTCTTTCGCTCTTTTTTATCATCAATGGTCTCTAGGCAGATTACTACGAAGGTTTCCGCCATTGCCATCATAACATTGGTATGATAAATGGGCAAACGTTCGCCCTCAACAGTTTGGTTGGCCGTGAATATCACCGGGAAACAATCAAAGTCCTCACAAAATTCTATAAAAAGTTCTTCATGAGCACGTTCTGACAATGCACAATATGCTTTTTGGTTTACTCTGTCCTTTAAAATACTACCTGTTCCTTCAAGAAAAACACCTTCTTCCTCTGCAGCGGTATAATCGACAACATTGTCTATGCGAAAACCATGCGTTTCCAAAATATCAAAAATATCCGCTCTACGCTCTTTTCTACGATTTTCCGCAAACATGGGATAAACACAGGCAATTCCGTTACTATGAAATGAAATCCAATTATTGGGGAAGATGGAATCTGGCGTATCGGTCTCTTTTTTATCGTCTACAACTATAACATTGACCCCATGATCTCGCAAGGTGTTCACAAAATCATCGAACTCCTTTTGCGCTTTTTTGTTGATTTGGTCGTTCCTTATACTTAAATCTTCTTGAAAGTAATTGTTGACCGCAGTCTGCTCGTTCATACGAAAGTTGACGGGCCTGATCATTAGAATTGTATTTGTTACTTGCATTGATTTGGTTTGGTTCATTCCCTTATTAAAGGCAGCGTGCTACAACGTAAAAGTCCTTCTTGCTTTGCAATTTCCGCATATGGAATTTCTTCTACGATAAAACCCTGCTCCCTGAGCCAATAGTTCAGTCGTGTAAAATTTTGCTCCGAAACCACAATATCAGGTGAAATGGAAAAGACGTTGCTGAACATCCTGTACATTTCATCCTTGGTAATCTCAAAGATGTTTTCCTTTCCAAAATAATCTACCAACCATTGATATTCTTCTTCAATCAAAAATCCGTTTTTATGAAGTATGGCTTTGCCTTTGCCAATGGGCTGAAAACAACAATCCAAATGTAGGGCGTTCTCTTTGGCATTGGTGTTGGACTTTCTCAACTCAAAAGACTTTATTTTTTTATGTGGAAATTGTTCGCGTATATATTCCACAGCCTCCTTATTGGTTCTTGCTGTAATAAAGTCTGCATAATCCTCTCCGGTATATGTTCCAATAAAAATATATTCGTTCCATGGCATTACATCACCACCTTCTATATGAACTTCTTCGGGTGGTCTGATAACTTTGCTTGGGTCTATCTTTTCCAGAACCTCATGGATTGCCACAAATTCGCGTTCCCTATCCGGTAAAATGTTAGCATGAAACAGTTTGTCTTCAATCACAAAAGCGATATCCCGAGAAAATATCTGGTTGCAGTCCTTTAATACCTCAGGTCTAAAAACCGTTATATCATATTTTTCAAAAACCGCTGCAAAAGCCTCCATTTCCTTTATCATATCATCTTCTTTGGGATAAGTCCCTGCCAAGATATGTTCCAAAGATTTTGGATCATACGCTTCGTCCGGATCAGGTATGGGTCCACTACTTTTTGCCGTACCTAAAACCACTGCCTTTAAAGAATCTGTTTCATTCTGAATATGCAATCGCATCATAAATTATAATTAATAGCTTAGGAATATATAATATGCCGTTAAAGGAAATCCTTAAAAAATCTAAGGCAAAACTAGTGCTTTACTTGCGATTTTCCTTTTCTGCACACAGAAAAATAATTAGTCAAATTATGGGTTTCCGTAATACCATTTAAATTTTTATCTTAATCATTCAACTATCTGATTTGCAGCTACATAAAGTCAATAAAAATACATATATTTAAATTGTGAAGCCGTTGGGAACACGAATAAATTGCTATGTTTAACTTAAGAAAAAAGCTTGAGGATGAAAAAATCTATTTTCCCTTTATGTTTTTTGGCTATGATCGGTGTAGGCATTTTATCAATGAATTCTTTTTCTGGTAAAACTAGTTTTTCGAATATATTCGCGGATGGTAAAAATTCAGTATCGGAATATTCCGTGAAGTATTCTGATTGTATCAGCGAAATGAATTTTTCAGATTTTGATGATTATGATTTGGATAAACCATTTCCCAAAAAACCTGATTTCTTAAAGGAAATAAATAGATTTCTGAAAGAATATGAAGTTTCGTTGGATGCTACAGTAAAAAATTTAAATGCCATTGATGCACACGAATTTCTACACAATGAATTTGAAAGATGTGAAAATAAAATCCGCAAGAACCTGCGGTCAGAGATTCAATTATATTACAACTTCCATGTAATGAAAATGTGTTACGAAAAGGACAAGTATCTAAACTTGGATTCGAACAAAAATTTGTTAAAGCACAAATAAAACAGAGGCTTTCCAAAAAAAATCAAAGTTCAATAGAGTTATCAGATTTAGGCCGTCAAAACCGATGATAAATATTTATTTGCCAAAATATTTAAGCAAAAAAAATGTGACTGCAATTACTTTTTAAAAAAACTACTTTTAATCGCAATTTTCAAATAATTCCATCTTATCTATTGTCCAGTTTTACAAAAGACCTTAGATTTTCTCCTATATATACCTGTCTTGGTCTGCCTATTGGCTCTCCGCGCAATCTCATTTCTCTCCATTGTGCAATCCAACCTGGCAGCCTGCCCAAAGCGAACATTACCGTAAACATTTCAGTAGGTATCCCCAAAGCACGATAGATGATTCCTGAGTAAAAATCTACGTTTGGATATAATTTTCTCTTTACAAAGTAATCATCTTCCAAGGCTTCTTTCTCCAAGCCCTTGGCAATATCCAGTATGGGGTCTTGGATACCCAAATTTCCCAAAACTTCATCAGCGGATTTTTTGATGATTTTTGCTCTTGGGTCAAAATTCTTGTATACTCTATGCCCAAAACCCATTAATCTAAACGGGTCGTCTTTATCTTTGGCCTTGGCCATGTATTTTTTAGTATCACCTCCATCTTCTTGAATGGCCTGGAGCATTTCCAATACTGCTTGGTTGGCGCCACCATGTAGAGGCCCCCAAAGTGCAGAAATCCCTGCAGAAAGCGAAGCAAAAAGTCCAGCATGTGATGAACCTACAATACGGACCGTTGAGGTAGAACAATTCTGTTCGTGATCGGCATGAAGAATCAAAAGTTTATCCAGTGCGTTGATGGCAATAGGATCCTTTTTATATTCTTGGTTTGGCTTCTTGAACATCATCTTATGGATGTTTTCCACATAGCCTAAAGTATCATCACCATAATCCAAGGGCAATCCTTTCTTTTTTCGCTGTGTCCATGCTACAAGTACAGGAAATTTAGCGAGAATACGGACGATTGAATTATACATTGCAGTATCTGATGATACATCTACCGAGGTTGGGTTAAAAGCTACCAAAGCGCTTGTTAATGATGACAGAACGCCCATAGGATGTGCTGATTTTGGAAAACCATCCAAAATCTTTTTCATTTCTTCATCAACTTGGGATTCTTCTTTGATATCGTTGTGAAAAGTAGTGAGCTGTTCTTTATTGGGCAATTCACCAAATATCAATAGATAAGCTACTTCTAGAAAATCTGCCTTTTCAGCCAAATCCTCTATGGCATAGCCCCTATAGCGAAGTATACCTTTTTCCCCGTCCAAAAAAGTTATAGAACTTTCACAAGAACCCGTGTTTTTATAACCTGGATCAATGGTCACCATACCACTTATAGCTCTAAGTGTTTTTATGTCTATGGCTAGTTCGTCCTCAGTGCCTTTTATAACTGGGAATTCATATTTTTTACCCTCGTACTCAAGTGTAGCTTTATCAGACATTGTATAATTTAAAAGATTAAAAAAATAGAAAGGGAAAATTACGAAAAACCAAGACCATTAACAATTTATACACTTTCTTTCTGCAAGGTTGAAAGCACAAAAAAATGTTAAGTTCAAAGGGGTTCAAATATTGCCAAAACCATAAAGGTCTCTGTAATAATTGTCAACCGATTTCTTCCAAGTAAATCTTTTCCTTTTGGCCGCGGACTGGATTTTTTTCCATGTAGGCTTGTCTTTGCTAAAGACATCCAAGGCAATATCAAAACCTTTTAGCATGCTCTTGATTTTCTCATCATAGGTATTTCCATCAAAACTGAATCCAGTTTTCATGTGCGAAACGGTATCCTTAAGACCACCCGTATGGTGAACCAAACAGGGATTGCCATTCCGCATGGCCAGCATTTGGCTTATACCGCAAGGCTCAAAGAGACTGGGCATAAAATACAGATCGGATTCCAAGTAAATAGAGTCTATCAGACTCTCGGATTGTCCGTTGGTAAATACAAAGTTTTTGTGCTCATAGCTCAATTGCCTGAACAGCTCCTCGTATTCCGGTGCACCTGTGCCCAATAACATAAAAATTCCATCCACTCTTTTTAGTTTTTCCAAGATTTCAACAAATGCTTCTGGTGAACGCTTGAAAAAATAAAATTTCTGTTCGGTCAATCGTGCTACGCTAGAAGCTATGAATTTTGGCCTATTATCAACAAAATCCATGATCTTTTCTCCAGTATGCGCCAAAAAATCCGCTTTATATTTTTTAGATTCTTCTTGGAGCCATCTAAACAGTGCTTTGACGGTATTTCTATAAATGAAGCCTTTTTCCTCTTGATTGATATTTTTATAATTACACCCATTTAAGATACCGAACAGCCGCCACTCATTATCAGCTTTTCCCAAATCTTTTTCGAGACCTTCCCCCCCAATAAATTCTGGCGGAGAACTGGGCAACAGCACATCTTCTTTGTAGGAAGGGGAAACAGTATGTACAGCGTCCGCAAAACGTATGCCCACGGCCATTAGATTGATACAATCTTGGTATCGATAATCCATCAAGGATTTGTAATCTATCGGCACTTCTGGAAACCAATTTTTTAAGGAGGAATAATTATCGGCAAAAGGGCGAATACCTTGAATGGCCAAATTATGGATACTATATACAGTCCGTATACTTTTTAAATTTTTATAGCTATTGTGATACTCTCTTAGAAACAACAATAAGCTCGAATGCCAATCGTGTAGATGTATGATGTCCAAATTTCCAAAAGCACCCTTTTTTATTGCTTCTGCGACACCGGTGCAAAAGATAAAATATTTTATGGCATCTGTATAAAAAGGCTCTTCAGGGTCATTGTGGTATATATGCGCTATGTCCCCAGCTTCTATTTCTGGGTGATGCAGTACATAGTGAACAATATTGGAAAATTCCTTCTTGGGTTTGACCTCATAGAGCTCTGCAGTATATGACAACCCTCTTAAACTAAAATTTAGACTTGTTTTAAACAGGCCATTATGATGAAGTCTACTATAGGAAGGAACTACAACGTGGACCTTATCGCCACGTTCGGAAATTTGTCTTGGAACATCCCTAACAACATCACCCATTCCACCCGCTTTGCAATTGGCCAAGGCATCATTTTCTGCCGCGACAAAGAGAAAATTGTTCATTAAGTTAATTTTGATAAGTTACATTTGGTTTAGTCTCTTAAGTTAACCAAAGTTTATTTCTGAAACAAAAAAAAGCCTTTCCTAATTGGGAAAGGCTTTTGCTATGCTAAAAAAACATTATCATTACTTCACCTTGAAGGCTTTTTCTTGTGGATAATATGCCGTACTTCCCAATTCTTCCTCAATTCTTAGCAATTGATTGTATTTTGCCATTCTATCACTTCTGGATGCAGAACCTGTTTTAATCTGTCCTGTATTCAAGGCGACCGCCAAGTCCGCAATAGTATTATCTTCTGTTTCACCGGAACGGTGGGACATTACTGAGGTATATCCCGCATTTTTAGCCATATTGACCGCAGCTATGGTTTCGGAAAGTGTTCCAATTTGATTGACCTTGATCAGAATAGAGTTTGCAATACCATTTTCAATACCCTTGGAAAGCCTTTCCACATTGGTCACAAATAAATCGTCACCTACCAACTGAACCTTGTCCCCAACTTTATCGGTCAACATTTTCCAACCGTCCCAGTCGTTCTCGTCCATCCCATCTTCTATGGATATAATGGGATATTTTTCACAAAGATCCGCAAGATATTGTGCTTGTTCTTCTGATGTTCTAACAACACCTTTGCCGCCTTCAAATTTGGTATAATCATAGGCTCCATCAACATAAAATTCTGCAGAGGCGCAGTCCAATGCAATCATTACATCATCTCCCAATGTATACCCGGCCTTTTCAACAGCCTTGGCAATGGTATCGAGTGCATCTTCCGTTCCTCCCTCAAGGGTTGGGGCAAATCCACCTTCATCACCAACTGCAGTGCTAAGCCCTCTATCATGCAATACTTTTTTCAGGTTGTGGAAAATTTCCGTACCCATTTGCATGGAATGGCTAAAGTCATTTGCTTTGACCGGCATCACCATAAACTCTTGGAATGCTATGGGGGCATCAGAATGGGAGCCGCCATTTATAATATTCATCATAGGAACGGGTAATGTGTTCGCACTTACCCCGCCTACGTATCTGTACAATGGCATCCCCAATTCATTAGCGGCAGCTTTTGCGGCTGCAAGTGAAACGCCTAATATCGCATTTGCGCCCAATTTTGATTTATTGGGTGTTCCATCCAAAGCAATCATGGTTTCATCTATATGGTTCTGCTCAAAAACAGAAGTACCCACTAATTCTTCAGCAATAGTTGTATTTACATTGTTTACCGCTTTCGTCACTCCTTTTCCCATAAATGAATCTCCACCATCTCTAAGTTCAACGGCTTCATGCTCACCGGTAGAAGCGCCCGATGGCACTGCTGCCCTTCCCAAAATTCCGTTTTCGGTAATTACATCGACCTCTACGGTAGGGTTACCTCTTGAATCTAAAATTTGTCTTGCATGGATGTTGATAATAATGCTCATCTGAACTTAGTATTTATGGTTGAAATTAATTCGGCTAAGATACGAAAGGAGAGGTTTTAACCTTCATGATAAGGGTCATAAAAACATGGATGAAAACCTAAAAAATAAACTATAACGTTTGAGAAACCATTTTTAATATGTACAAAATTTTAATGTACTTTTTGCCCTACTTTAATATGCTAACTGAGCGAAGGGCATAGGAGGTATCAAATGTAATATAGCTTTGCTAAAGTGGTTTGGAAAAATCCCTTAGTTGCGACTTGTCTTAATTGCTTCAAAAAACTGATCGAACAAATAATCTGCATCATGTGGTCCAGGACTTGCTTCTGGATGATATTGAACTGAAAAGACCTCTTTACCTTTCATTTTTATACCAGCAACCGTATCGTCATTCAAATGCACATGTGTAATCTCTAAAGCTGAATTTGCTTCTGTTTGTTCCCTATTGACTGCAAAACCATGATTCTGTGAAGTAATTTCACCTTTCCCCGTTACCAAATTTAGAATAGGATGATTAATGCCCCTATGCCCATTATGCATTTTATAGGTGGATACGCCATTTGCCAATGCAAGTACTTGGTGACCTAGACATATGCCGAAAAGTGGTTTATTGGATTCGATCATCTCCTTCGTGGTTGAAATGGCTTCGGTCAAAGGCTCTGGATCCCCTGGACCGTTAGAAATAAAATAGCCATCAGGATTCCATTTAGACATTTCTTCAAATGAGGTATTGTAAGGAAACACTTTTATATAGGCACCTCTTTTAGCAAGATTTCTCAGTATATTTTTCTTTATCCCTATATCCAAAGCAGAAATTTTGTATGCTGAATTTTCCTCACCGAAGTAATAAGGTTCCGTTGTGGACACTTTCGAAGAAAGTTCAAGACCTTCCATGCTAGGCACTTCTGCCAATTCTTTTTTCAATGTTTCAATATCGTTGACCCGAGTGGAGATTAAAGCGTTCATGGCGCCGTTATCCCGTATATAACTCACCAAGGCCCTTGTATCTACATCTGAAATTGCAAAAAGATTGTTTTTTTCCAAGAATTCCAGCAAGCTCATATTTGCACTTGGCCTAGAATATTCATAACTAAAATTTTTACAAATGAGCCCAGCTATTTTAATTGAATCAGATTCCACTTCATCTGGATTGGTTCCATAATTACCAATATGTGCGTTAGTGGTGACCATTAATTGTCCAAAATAAGATGGGTCTGTAAATATTTCTTGGTAACCTGTCATACCCGTATTAAAACAAACTTCTCCTACGGCTGTACCTTCCTTGTCCCCAATGGCCTTACCATAAAAAATAGTACCATCTGCAAGTAGTACTATTGCTTTTTTCTTTGAGTGATACTTCATTTTGGTTTTAAATTTCGATTTGACAAAAAAACATAAAAAAAGGATAAGTTTCCACTTATCCTTTTTTTACTAATACAATAGTTAATAACATATTGTTATTCTTCTGAATCATCTGTAGTTTTGGTTTCAGCTACAGGAACTACAGTTTCTGCTTTTTTACTACCACCTCTTCTACTTCTTCTTGTAGTTTTCTTGGTAGATTTTCCAGCATTGTAAAGCTCGTTGAAATCAACCAGTTCTATCAAAGCCATATCGGCATTATCACCAAGACGGTTTCCCAACTTAATGATTCTTGTATATCCTCCTGGTCTATCCCCAACCTTTTCTGCAACGGTTCCAAAAAGTTCGGTAACCGCATATTTATCCCTTAAGTTGCTAAAAACAACCCTTCTGTTATGTGTACCTTTTTCGGTAGTTTGGTTGTTCTCGGTTTTGGACTTCGTAATCAACGGCTCTATAAATTGCTTTAATGCTTTTGCCTTCGCAACGGTTGTGTTGATCCTTTTATGTTCTATTAGGGAACAGGCCATATTTGCCAACATTGCTTTTCTGTGGGCGGCCGTTCTACCTAAATGGTTGAATTTTTTTCCGTGTCTCATGTTATTTATTTATCATCTTGCTTCTAAATCCCAATAGCTATCGGGAGAGCAAAATATGATTATTAGTCTTTGTCCAGTTTATATTTGGAAAGATCCATTCCAAACTGAAGCCCCTTGTTAATAACCAACTCTTCTAATTCGGTCAATGATTTTTTACCAAAATTTCTGAACTTCATCAAATCGTTTTTGTTGAAAGAAACCAAATCTCCCAAAGTATCAACTTCAGCAGCTTTAAGACAGTTCAATGCCCTAACGGACAAATCCATATCTACCAATTTGGTTTTTAACAACTGACGCATATGTAACGATTCTTCGTCATATGTTTCTGTTTGGGCAATTTCATCAGCTTCCAAAGTGATGCGTTCGTCTGAAAACAGCATAAAATGGTGAATCAAAACTTTTGCAGCTTCGGTCAATGCATCTTTAGGATGAATAGAGCCATCTGTTACGATTTCAAAAACCAATTTTTCATAATCGGTCTTTTGCTCTACCCTAAAGTTCTCTATGCTATATTTTACGTTTTTTACGGGAGTATAGACAGAATCTACAGCAATGCTTCCTAAAGGTGCATTGGATTTTTTGTTTTCTTCCGCAGGAACGTAACCACGACCTTTTTCAATAATAACCTCAAGGTTAATACTTACTTTGGGATCCATGTTACAGATCACCAAATCTGGATTGAGAACTTGATATCCTGAAATAAATTTTTGGAAGTCTCCAGCAGTCAACTGACCTTTTCCGCTTACTGAAACAGAAACTGTCTCACTTTCAACATCATCGATTTGTCTTTTAAAGCGAACCTGCTTAAGGTTCAAAATCATTTCTGTAACGTCTTCTACAACGCCCGGTATAACAGAGAACTCATGTTCTACTCCGTCTATACGTACTGAAGTAATTGCAAAACCTTCCAAAGAGGAAAGTAAAACTCTTCGCAACGCGTTCCCAACTGTTAATCCATAGCCAGGTTCCAAAGGGCGAAATTCAAATTTCCCTTCGAAATCTGTAGAATCTATCATTATAACTTTATCGGGCTTCTGAAAATTAAGTAATGCCATATTGGATCAATGTTGATTTTATTTAGAGTATAACTCGACGATTAATTGTTCCTTGATATTTTCAGGAATCTGCATTCTTTCTGGAATAGCTACGTATGTACCTTCTTTCTTTTCAGTGTTCCAGGTAATCCATTCGTAAACGCTACTATTGTTGTCCAATGAATCTTGAATTGCTTGAACGGACTTTGATTTTTCCCTAACTCCGATAACATCACCTGGTTTTAGGGCATATGATGGAATATTTACAATTTCACCATTAACGGTTATATGTCTATGGGAAACTAACTGTCTAGCACCACTTCTTGAAGGGGATAGACCCATCCTGTAAACAACGTTGTCCAATCGGGATTCACACATTTGAAGTAAAACTTCACCTGTAACTCCTTTACTACGATTAGCTTTTTCGAATAGGTTTCTGAACTGTTTTTCCAATATACCATAAGTATACTTGGCTTTTTGCTTTTCCATTAATTGGATTGCATATTCAGATTTTTTTCCTCGGCGTCTATTATTGCCGTGTTGTCCTGGAGGATAACTTTTCTTTTCGAAGGCTTTATCGTCTCCGAAAATCGCTTCTCCAAATTTTCTAGCGATTTTTGATTTTGGTCCTGTGTATCTTGCCATCTTCTTTAAATTAAAAAGTGCGATTATGAATTAAGGCTTATCCTTCGATAATCAATAAAGCACCTTTTTGAAAACCCTATCGGGTACGTAATTATTAAAATTAAACTCTTCTTCTTTTGGGTGGTCTACAACCATTGTGTGGCAATGGTGTAACATCTATTATTTCGGTAACTTCTATTCCTGAATTATGAATAGCTCGTATTGCAGACTCTCTACCGTTTCCGGGGCCTTTAACATAAACCTTCACTTTTCTAAGACCTGCTTCGTGTGCTACTTTAGCACAATCTTCCGCAGCAACTTGGGCTGCATAGGGTGTGTTCTTTTTTGAACCTCTAAATCCCTGTTTACCAGCAGATGACCAAGAAATTACATCTCCCTTTTTATTTGTCAAGGATATGATGATGTTATTAAATGAAGCGGTAACATGTGCCTCACCTGTAGATTCTACTACTACCTTGCGCTTTTTAGTTGTTTTAGTGCTTGCCTTTGCCATATTTGTTAGTTTCTAGTTGTTAGTTCTTAGTTATTGGAATCCTAGACTTTTACATTTCGAACAGATTCTTCTAACGTCTAAATACTAATGACTACTATCTAATTATTATTTAGTTGCTTTCTTTTTATTGGCAACCGTTTTTCTTTTTCCTTTTCTTGTCCTAGAGTTATTCTTGGTACGCTGGCCCCTTAAAGGCAATCCCGATCTATGGCGAATTCCACGATAACACCCAATATCCATCAATCTTTTGATGTTCAATTGTGTTTCTGAGCGGAGTTCACCTTCTATAGTGTAAGAAGACACGGCCTCTCTTATCCTTCCTATTTCGTCGTCATTCCAGTCCGAAACTTTGGTATCTACACTTACTTGTGCCTTTTCCAAAATTTCTTCGGCCCTACTTTTGCCAATTCCGTAAATGTAGGTAAGTGAAATAACTCCACGCTTTTGTTTAGGTATATCTACACCTGCGATTCTTGCCATAATTACCCTTGTCTTTGTTTAAATCTAGGATTCTTTTTGTTGATCACGTATAATCTGCCTTTTCTGCGAACTATCTTGCATTCGGCACTTCTCTTCTTTATTGATGCTCTTACTTTCATCGTAATTAGTATCTGTAAGTAATTCTTGCTTTTGTTAAATCATACGGGCTCATTTCCAACTTTACTTTATCACCAGGAAGTAATTTTATGTAATGCATTCGCATTTTCCCAGAGATATGTGCCGTAACCACATGCCCATTTTCCAATTCTACTCGAAACATAGCATTTGATAATGCTTCTATAATAGTTCCGTCTTGTTCTATTGCTGGCTGTTTTGCCATATTATTTAGTTGTTTGTTTTTTCGTTGCTGTTGTTGGCTTTACCATCAACTATCAACTATTAACTAACTATGCTACTTTTCTATTTTTACCGGTTTTCATCAAACCATCATAATGCCTATTCAACAAATATGAATTTACTTGTTGAACTGTATCAATCGCAACTCCTACCATAATCAATAATGATGTCCCCCCATAAAACAATGCCCAACCAGCTTGAACGTCCATTAACTTTACGACCACTGCAGGTAAAACTGCGAGCAGTGCCAAGAAAACAGAGCCTGGAAGTGTTATCAAGGACATAATCTTATCTAAGTAATCACCAGTTTCTTTACCTGGACGAATTCCAGGGATAAAACCGCCACTTCTTTTTAAATCATCTGCCATTTTGTTTGTTGGAACTGTAATGGCAGTATAGAAGTAGGTAAATATGATAATCAATATTGCAAACAATATATTATACGCCAGTCCAAAAATATCTGCAAACTGCACTTCCATCCACTGTCCTACAGCTGTGTCATTAAAAGTTCTGCCCAATAGACTTGGCGCAAACATAATAGCTTGTGCAAAGATGATAGGCATTACTCCAGATGCATTCAGTTTTAATGGAATATACTGTCTAGAACCCATAATGTTTTTTTCATATCCTCCTGAAGCAGTTCTTCTAGCATATTGTACGGGAATCTGCCTTATTGCCATTACCAGTAGTACACTTGCCAAAATCACTAAGAACCAAAGAATCACTTCGATAAGTATGAACATGATACCACCAGTGTTATTTGTAGTTCTTGAAATAAATTCTTGAACAAATGATTGTGGCATAGTGGCTATAATTCCAATCATAATCAATAAAGAAATACCGTTTCCGATACCCTTATCGGTGATTTTTTCACCAAGCCACATTGCAAAAACACATCCGGTAACCAATATTATTACCGCTGGGATAATGAAATCTAAACCTTTCCCTAAAACAAAGGCACTGTCAGGAACACCCAGAGCACCCAAACCGAACAAATAAGCAGGAGCTTGAACGATACAAATCCCTATAGTCAGCCAACGTGTGATTTGATTGATGGTTTTTCTACCACTTTCTCCTTCCTTCTGCAATTTCTGAAGATAAGGAATCGCAATACCCATCAATTGCACTACAATGGAAGCTGAAATATAAGGCATGATACCCAATGCAAATACAGAAGCATTTGCAAAAGCACCTCCTGTGAAAGCATTAAGTAAGCCCAATATTCCTTCACCGGCAGCACTGTTTAATTGTGCCAATTGGGAAGTATCAATACCGGGAAGGACGACTTGGGCACCAAAACGATACACTATAAGCAAACCAAGAGTAACGAGGATTCGCTGCCTTAGTTCTTCTATCTTCCAAATATTTGATATGGTCTCAATAAATTTCTTCATGCTATTCTATTCCTTATAGACTTATTGCCTCTCCTCCTGCAGCTTCAATCGCAGATTTAGCTGAAGCAGTAAATTTATGTACGGATACTTTTAAAGATGCTTTTAACTCGCCATCCCCTAAAATTTTCACCAAATCGTTTTTGCGGGCCAATCTATTTTCTACAAGGGTATCCAACGTTACTTCATTTTTTATAGTACCGTTATCTACCAACTCTTGCAATTTGCTCAAATTGATTCCTTGATATTCCTTTCTATTGATGTTGTTAAAACCAAATTTAGGAACACGTCTTTGCAAAGGCATTTGTCCACCTTCAAAACCAATTTTTTTGGAATATCCAGATCTGGATTTTGCTCCTTTGTGACCTCTTGCTGCAGTTCCGCCCTTACCAGAGGCTTGGCCTCTTCCTAAACGTTTTCCATCTCTGTTTACAGCGCCTTCTGCTGGTTTAAGATTATGTAAATCCATTACCGTTATATATTTTTAAGCCTCCTCAGTGGAAACTAAATGTTTTACCTTATTGATCATTCCAAGGATATTGGGGGTTGCATCGTGCTCAACAACATGCCCAATCTTACGCAGTCCCAATGCCTCCAGAGTTCTCTTCTGATTCTGGGTTCTTTTAATAGCGCTCTTTACCTGTTTAACTTTAATCTTTGACATTGTATCCTTCTATTTATCCCTTAAAGACTTTTTCCAAAGAAATACCTCTTTGGTTGGCAACGGTTTGAGCTCCTCTTAGTTGTAAGAGAGCATCAAATGTAGCTTTAACAACATTATGTGGGTTGGAAGAACCTTGCGATTTTGATAATACATCGTTAACGCCAACTGCTTCCAGTACTGCTCTAACCGCACCTCCTGCAATTACTCCCGTACCATGCGATGCTGGTTTAATAAACACGCGTGCACCTCCAAATTTACCTTTTTGCTCATGTGGAAGCGTTCCTTTATTTAAAGGAATTCTAATTAGATTTTTCTTTGCATCTTCAATTGCTTTTGCAATGGCAGTGGCAACTTCCTTGGATTTTCCCAATCCATGTCCAACAACCCCGTTCTCATCACCAACTACAACAATTGCCGAAAAACCAAATGCTCTACCACCTTTAGTAACTTTAGTGACCCTTTGGACACCTACTAAGCGGTCTTTCAACTCCAGTCCTCCTGGCTTGACTGTTTCTACGTTTTTATATTTTTGGTACATAGTCTTTTTAGAATTTTAGTCCTGCTTCTCTTGCGCCTTCTGCCAATGATTTTACCCTACCGTGATAAAGGTTTCCGCCTCTATCAAAAGCTACAGCTTCTATACCTAGCTTTTTTCCTTTTTCTGCAATTGCCTTACCAACCTGAGTAGCAATCTCAGTCTTTGTTCCTTTAGCTTCTACACCTTTATCTCGTGATGATGCAGCTGCTAACGTAACTCCATTAATATCATCTATCAATTGAGCGTATATCTCTTTATTACTTCTAAAAACAGACAATCTTGGTCTTGTTTCAGTACCAGAAGATACTTTTCGTATTCTTCTTCTGATTCGTAATTTTCTTTCAGTTTTAGATAATCCCATAGTACTGTTAATTATGCTGATTTACCTGCTTTTCTTCTTAATTGTTCACCGACAAACTTAATTCCTTTTCCTTTGTAAGGCTCAGGCTTACGGAAAGCCCTAATTTTCGCCGCTACTTGACCTACCAATTGTTTGTCATGAGACGTTAGTTTTACGATAGGATTCTTTCCTTTTTCAGAAATCGTCTCGATTTTTACTTCAGGAGCTATATCCAATACGATATTATGAGAGAAACCCAAAGCCAGATCCAATTTTTGACCTTGGTTACTTGCTCTATACCCTACACCTACCAATTCCAATTCTTTTGTCCATCCTTTAGAAACACCGTCTACCATATTGCTTACCAAGGAGCGATATAGTCCATGTTTTGCTTTGTGCTCCTTTGAATCAGATGGGCGAGCTATATGAACATTTCCTTCCTCAACTTTTATAGCAACTCCTGAAAATTCTTGGGAAAGCTCCCCCAATTTACCTTTTACGGTAACTACATTCTCATTCACTTCTACAGTGACACCCTCTGAAATTGCAATTGGATTGTTACCTATTCTAGACATTTTTTTTCTCTTTACTCAATTAATAAACGTAGCACAATACTTCGCCACCAACATTGTCTTGCTTTGCTTGTTTGCTTGTCATAACACCATATGATGTTGAGACTATGGCCACACCCAACCCGTTAAGCACTCTTGGAAGCTCACCTGAACCTGAATATTTACGAAGTCCTGGCTTACTGACTCTTTGTAATTTTTTGATTACTGGTTCTTTGGTAAACTTGTCATATTTTAAGGCAATTTTTATGTTCCCTTGAACTTTGTTATCCTCAAACTTGTAACTTAATATATATCCTTGATCGAACAATATTTTAGTAATCTGTCTTTTTAGGTTGGAAGCAGGGATATCCACTACCCTATGACCCGCACTGCTAGCGTTTCTTATTCTGGTCAAATAATCTGAAATTGGATCTGTAAGCATTTCTTTTCTTTATCTATTTACCAACTTGCTTTTTTAACTCCTGGTATCAAGCCTTGATTGGCCATCTCCCTAAAAGTAACCCTAGATATACCAAATGTTCTCATGTATCCTCTTGGTCTACCTGTTAATTTGCAACGATTTCTCATACGAACCGGAGAAGCATTTTTAGGAAGCTTCTGTAAAGCTTCATAATCGCCAGCTTCTTTTAAAGCTTTTCTCTTTTCCGCGTATTTTGCAACCATTTTTGCCCTTTTTACCTCACGGGCTTTCATTGATTCCTTAGCCATACTAGTTCTTTTTAAAGGGTAATCCCAATTCGCTTAGCAATGATTTTGCTTCTTTATCTGTATCTGCAGAAGTTACGAATGTGATATCCATCCCATTTATTCTGTTGATTTTGTCTATATTGATTTCTGGGAAAATAATTTGCTCAGTAATACCAAGGTTATAATTTCCTCTACCATCAAAACCAGTAGCTCTGATTCCTTGAAAATCACGAACACGGGGAAGAGCGGAAGTAATCAATCTATCCAGAAACTCATACATTCTTTCTCCACGTAGTGTAACTTTAGCTCCAATAGGCATGCCCTTTCTCAATTTGAAGGTCGCAACATCTTTCTTGGACATTGTAGCAATGGCTTTTTGACCAGTGATATTTGTCAACTCATCAACAGCATGGTCAATAAGCTTTTTATCAGATACTGCAGCTCCAACTCCGCGGCTTACCACTATTTTTTCCAACTTTGGGACCTGCATTACATTTTTGTAACCAAATTCCTCAGAAAGTGCCTTAACAACACGTTCTTTATATTCTTTTTTTAATCTTGGAATGTAACTCATAACTAAATTACTTCATTGGATTTTTTGGAAAGCCTTACTTTTTTCCCATCCCTTACTTCATAACCTATTCTTGTTGTTTCTCCTGATTTGGGATCAATCAACGAAAGATTGGAAATATGGATAGGGGCTTCCTTTTTTACAATTCCTCCCTGAGGGTTGTTAGCACTTGGCTTCTCGTGTTTGGAAACTGTGTTAGCACCTTCAACGATAGCCTTGTTCTTTTCACGGTCAACCCGAAGTACTTTACCTTCTGTGCCCTTGTGGTCTCCCGCAATGACTCTAACCGTATCCCCTGTTTTAATTTTCAACTTCATCTGTCTGAAATTTCTTTTAAAGCACCTCTGGAGCTAGTGAAACTATTTTCATGAACTGTTTGTCCCTTAATTCTCTGGCAACTGGTCCAAATACTCTGGTCCCTCTCATTTCTCCTGTTGGATTCAGCAAAACACAAGCGTTGTCATCAAAACGAATATAAGATCCATCAGGTCTTCTTACTTCTTTTTTTGTTCTAACTACAACAGCCGTAGAGACAGAACCTTTTTTTACTGTTCCATTTGGAGCGGCCTCTTTGACAGTAACCACTATTTTATCTCCCAGAGAAGCATATCTTCTTTTTGTTCCTCCCAGTACGCGAATGGTCAAAACTTCTTTTGCACCTGTATTGTCCGCGACCTTTAATCTAGATTCTTGCTGTAACATAATTATTTAGCTCTTTCAAGGATTTCAACCAATCTCCAACATTTAGTCTTGCTCAATGGTCTTGTCTCCATTATTTTGACGGTGTCACCTTCATTACAATCATTTTTCTCGTCATGGGCAACATATTTCTTTGTCTTCAAAACGAACTTACCGTACATTGGATGTTTTACACGCTTTACCTCAGAAACCACTATTGATTTCTCCATTTTGTTGCTGGTAACAACGCCCACTCTTTCTTTTCTTAAATTTCTTTTTTCCATAAGGCAGAACCAATTATTGTAATTCCCTTTTAGTTAATTCTGTTGCAAGTCTTGCTACCGTCCTTCTTGTTTTTCTTATCTGTAATGGATTTTCCAAAGGTGTAACCGAATGTGCCATCCTTAAATCGGCATGCTGCTTTTTCAACTCGGCCAATCGTTCTTTTAGCTCTTCAATTGAAAGTTCCTTTATCTCTGACTGTTTCATCTTTCTTCTAAATATTAAGCGGAATAATCCCTAGCTACGATAAATTTAGTTTTCACGGGCAATTTTTGAGCTGCAAGTCTTAAAGCTTCCTTTGCAATGTCCATGGGAACACCTGCAACTTCAAACATAATTCTTCCAGGTTTGACAACCGCTACAAAATATTCTGGAGCACCCTTACCCTTACCCATACGTACCTCAAGAGGCTTTTTGGTAATGGGCTTGTCCGGAAATATTTTAATCCAAAGTTGACCTTGCCTCTTCATATACCTTGTCGCAGCAATACGCGCAGCCTCTATTTGACGGGAAGTTATGAAGTGTGAATCCAAGGACTTGATACCAAACATTCCGTTGGAAAGTTGGTGCCCCCTTTGTGAATTACCTTTCATACGTCCCTTCTGGGCTTTACGAAATTTTGTTCTTTTTGGCTGTAACATTTTACCTTTACTTTATCTTAATTACTTTCTACGGCGTTGTGGCTTTTTGCCATCTTGTTTGCCGCCTTTTCCTTGACCTTTTGACAATCCTACCAACGGGGATAGTTCTCTTTTACCATAAACTTCACCCTTCATGATCCAAACCTTTATTCCAAGCCTACCATAAGTAGTATGCGCCTCATGCAAAGCATAATCAATATCTGCCCTAAATGTAGACAAAGGTATTCTGCCATCTTTGTACGATTCTGAACGTGCCATTTCAGCTCCGTTCAAACGTCCGGAGATTTGAATCTTTATACCTTCTGCATTCATACGCATTGCTGCTGCAATTGCCATTTTAATGGCACGTCTGTATGAAATCCTGCTTTCAATCTGTCGTGCTACGCTAGCAGCAACCAGATTGGCATCAACTTCAGGTCTTTTTATTTCGTGAATATTGATTTGAACTTCTTTATTGGTGATTTTCTTTAGCTCTTCTTTAAGCTTATCAACTTCTTGCCCACCTTTACCAATAATAATACCAGGTCTAGCTGTAGTAATAGTAATGGTAATTAGTTTTAAAGTTCTTTCAATAATTACTCTTGATACACTGGCCTTTGCCAAACGTGCATGAATGTACTTTCTTATTTTGTCATCTTCAGCCAGCTTATCGCCATAATCGTTACCACCATACCAGTTGGATTCCCATCCTCTGATGATTCCTAAACGATTCCCTATCGGATTGGTCTTTTGTCCCATATTATACTCTAGCTTTCAACGTTGTTATTGGATTCCAAAATCATGGTAACATGATTGGAACGTTTTCTAATTCTATGTGCTCTCCCCTGTGGCGCTGGTCTTAGTCTTTTTAACATAGTACCTCCATCCACACGGATTTCCTTTATAACAAGGTCAGCATCTTCAATATTGGCCTCCTCATTCTTCGATTCCCAATTGGCGATCGCGGAAAGTAATAATTTCTCTAGCTTCCTTGAAGCTTCCTTAGGATTAAATCTCAAAATTGCGAGTGCCATCTCTACTTGTTTTCCTCTTACCAAGTCGGCGACCAAACGCATTTTTCTTGGTGAAGTAGGACAATTGTTCAACTTGGCAATAGCAAGCTGCTTTTTTTCTTCTTTTAACCTTTCGGCCATCTGTCTTTTACGAACTCCCATAGCTTACTTACTTTTTACCTTTGTTTTTAGCTCCTGCATGACCTCTAAAAGATCTAGTAGGTGAAAATTCCCCAAGCTTGTGACCCACCATATTTTCCGTAACGTAAACAGGAACGAATTGTCTCCCATTGTGTACAGCTATGGTTTGTCCTACGAAATCTGGCGTTATCATTGAGGCTCTAGACCATGTTTTGATAACCGTTTTCTTACCTGAATCTATGTTGTTCTGGACTTTCTTTTCCAGACTATGATGAACGTAAGGTCCTTTTTTTAATGAACGTGCCATTTTCTTTTACTTTTATTTCTTTCTACGTTCTATGATATATCTATTCGTATCTTTTGTCTTAGATCGGGTTCTAAATCCTTTGGCAGGAATACCGTTCTTAGATCTTGGATGGCCTCCAGAAGCCCTTCCTTCACCACCACCCATTGGATGATCGACAGGGTTCATTGCTACTGGTCTAGTTCTTGGCCTTCTGCCCAACCATCTGCTTCTACCTGCTTTACCGGATACCAACAATTGGTGATCAGAGTTGGAAACAGCTCCAATAGTGGCCAAACAGTTGGCTAAAATCATACGTGTTTCACCAGATGGCAATTTAATAGTGACAAATTTTCCATCCTTAGCCATTAGCTGTGCAAAAGTACCTGCACTTCTAGCCATAACGGCTCCTTGACCAGGTCTTAATTCGATACAGGAAATAATAGTACCCAATGGAATTTCACTCAATGGAAGTGCATTTCCTATTTCTGGAGAAGCTTTTGATCCTGAAGATATCTTCTGACCTACTTGCATTCCATTTTGGGCAACTACATATCTCTTCTTACCATCTTTATATTCGACTAGCGCAATAAATGCAGTTCTATTGGGATCGTACTGTATAGATACAATTTTAGCATCTACTCCTTGTTTATCTCTTTTGAAGTCGATAACACGATACCTTCTTTTATGACCTCCACCTCTATGGCGTATGGTCATTTTTCCTTGACTGTTCCTACCGCCCGACTTTTTTAACGGAGCAAGCAAACTTTTCTCCGGCTTATCAGTAGTAATCGCGTCAAATCCGTTTACTACTCTAAAACGCTGTCCAGGGGTTATCGGTTTTAATTTTCTAACTGACATTTCTCGTCTTTATAGATTACTGTAAAAATCAATAATATCGCCTTCCACTACATCAACAATTGCCTTTTTCAAGGAATTTGTTTTTCCGTGTTGGATTCCTGTTTTGGCATAACGACTCTTACGATTTGGACCATAATTCATAGTTCTAACCTTTTTCACAGAAACACCATAGGTGGCCTCAACAGCATCTTTAATTTGAAGCTTGTTGGCCGTTGGATTAACGTAGAAACCATAACGATTGAAAAGCTCGCTGTCCGCGGTCATTTTTTCCGTAATGATTGGTTTTATCAACACACTCATGATATTCTTATTTCTTTAGGTTCGATTCTATTCCTTCCAGAGCACTTTCGGTCAATACTACATTTTTAGCATTAATTATTTTGTAAGTACTTAATTCTGAATTGATTATGACTTCTGAACGCTCTAAATTGCGCGACGACAAATATACATTATTATTTGAATCGCCCAACACGATAAGAGACTTTTTATTTTCTATTCCAAGAGAAGTCAAAAATGCTTTGAAATCCTTAG
The DNA here is from genome assembly GCF_003269425.1 of Flagellimonas maritima. Lineage (NCBI taxonomy): Bacteria > Pseudomonadati > Bacteroidota > Flavobacteriia > Flavobacteriales > Flavobacteriaceae > Flagellimonas > Flagellimonas maritima. Next base: position 889,420 of record NZ_CP030104.1, read on the forward strand.
TTTTTGGAGCTTCAAAATTGAAGTCCTCGACCACCATTATAGACTTTTCTTTTGACTTTAATGTTAAGGCTGATTTACGAGCTAAACGCTTAACATTTTTGTTCAATTTTTGCTGGTAATTTTTAGGTCTTGGGCCAAAAATTCTACCACCTCCTCTAAAAATAGGAGATTTGATACTACCTGCCCTAGCTGTACCAGTGCCCTTCTGTTTCTTGATTTTTCTAGTACTACCGGCTATTTCAGCTCTTTCCTTAGCTTTGTGGGTACCCTGTCTTTGGTGCGCCAAATACTGCTTAACATCTAAATATATAGCATGCTCATTGGGCTCTATAGCGAAAACATCATCAGAAAGGTCAACCTTTCTTCCTGTTTCTTTTCCTTTAATATCTAAAACTGCAACCTTCATTACTTCTCAATTGTTACGTAAGCATTTTTATGACCTGGAACGCAACCCTTCACTACGATAAGGTTTTTCTCAGGAACCACTTTCAATACTCTCAAGTTTTGAACTGTTACTCTTTCACCACCCATTCTACCTGCCATTTTCATTCCTTTAAAAACTCTTGCAGGATACGAGGCAGCACCAATAGAACCGGGGGCTCTTAATCTGTTGTGCTGTCCATGGGTTGCTTGACCAACACCGGCAAAACCGTGTCTTTTAACAACACCTTGGAAACCTTTACCTTTTGATGTACCAATAACATCAACAAACTCTCCTTCTGTGAAAAGCTCAACATTTAAAGTATCTCCTAATTTAAACTCACCTTCAAAATCTCGGAACTCAACGACTTTCTTTTTAGGAGAAGCACCTGCTTTTTTAACATGACCCAATTCAGCCTTGTTTGCACGTCTTTCTGCCTTGTCATCGAAACCAAGCTGAAGGGCACTGTACCCGTCGACCTCTTCGGTTCTGACTTGGGTAACCACGCATGGTCCAGCTTCAAGAACGGTACATGGAATGTTCTTTCCATTCTCGTCGAAGATGCTGGTCATACCGATTTTTCTTCCTATTAACCCAGACATATTTATAATTATTAATTGTTTAAATTTTATTGTGCCAATTTGTTGGCAAAAAAATTTGGGTCAAGAAAATCCTCTGACCCAGATTTTTTTCTTTCACCATTTTTCCTTTGCGAAACGCTCAGGACATGTCCACCACCTTTTAACAAGGTAGTTTAATAACTTACACTTTTATCTCCACCTCAACGCCACTAGGAAGCTCAAGCTTCATAAGTGCGTCAATGGTTTTTGATGAAGAGCTATAAATATCCAGGAGCCTCTTGTAAGAACTCAATTGGAACTGCTCTCTGGATTTCTTGTTCACGTGAGGTGAACGCAAAACCGTAAATATTTTTTTGTGCGTTGGCAATGGAATTGGACCCGTAACCACAGCGCCTGTTGTCTTAACTGTCTTTACAATCTTCTCAGCAGATTTATCCACCAAGTTGTGATCATAAGACTTAAGTTTTATTCTAATTTTTTGACTCATCTTGCTGAAAAATTAAGCGGTTACTCCTTTAACTGATTTAATAACTTCTTCTGCAATATTGGTTGGAGTTTCTGCATAATGCGAAAATTCCATAGTTGAAGTTGCTCTACCCGAAGACAATGTTCTCAATGACGTAACATAACCGAACATTTCTGATAAAGGCACCTCACCTTTAACTACTTTGGAACCAGCTCTATCACTCATATCGCTAATTGTTCCTCTTCGTCTATTAAGGTCGCCAACAATATCACCCATGTTTTCTTCAGGGGTTAATACCTCAATTTTCATGATAGGCTCCATCAATACTGACCTTGCAGATTTTGCAGCGGCTTTGTATCCCATTTTTGCGGCCAACTCGAAGGATAGTGAATCTGAATCCACAGGGTGGAAAGAACCATCCTTTAAAGTAACCTTCATACTATCCATCTCAAACCCGGCCAATGGACCATTCTTCATAGCCTCTTTAAATCCTTTTTCTACAGATGGAATATATTCTTTAGGTATGTTACCACCTTTAATAACATTTACAAATTCCAATCCTTCCACATCATCACCAGCGGGCTCCATAGTAAATACGATGTCTGCAAATTTACCACGACCACCAGATTGCTTTTTGTAGACTTCTCTATGATCGGCAGATTGTGTAATCGCTTCCTTGTATTCAACTTGAGGTTGACCTTGATTAACCTCAACTTTAAACTCACGACGTAAGCGGTCAACGATAATATCTAAGTGAAGTTCACCCATACCGGAAATAATGGTCTGGCCAGATGCCTCATCCGTTTTTACTTGGAATGTAGGATCTTCTTCGGCCAATTTTGCCAAAGACATACCCAATTTATCGACATCAGCTTTGGTTTTAGGCTCCACTGCGATACCTATTACAGGATCTGGAAAATCCATGCTTTCAAGTATGATAGGGTGCTTTTCGGAAGACATAGTATCACCAGTCTTTATATCCTTAAAACCTACAGCAGCTCCAATATCACCAGCTTCTATATAGTCGATAGCATTTTGCTTATTTGAATGCATTTGGTAAATACGGGAAATACGTTCTTTTTTTCCTGAACGATTATTCAAGATATAAGAACCTGCATCCAAGCGACCGGAATATGCCCTAAAGAATGCCAAGCGACCTACGAAAGGGTCTGTAGCAATTTTAAATGCCAAAGCAGAAAATGGCTCCTTTGGGTCTGGCTTTCTGGTAATTTCATTACCTGTATCTGGATCAGTCCCAACAATATCGTCCTTGTCAATTGGTGATGGCAAATAACGACATACGGCATCCAATAAAAACTGAACTCCTTTATTCTTGAATGAAGAACCACAAATCATGGGAATTATAGCCCTATCCATTACAGCTGCTCTTAATGCGGCATGCACTTCTTCTTCTGTGATAGAATCTTCATCTTCAAAGAATTTTTCCATCAATTCTTCATCGTACTCTGCAACGGCTTCAATTAAGGCAGCTCTATATTCCTTAACCTCACCTTTCATTTCTTCTGGAATATCAACAACATCGAATGTTGAACCAAAATTATCATCGTGCCAAACTATAGCCCTATTCTTGGCCAAGTCGACAATACCTCTAAAATCGGCCTCGTCTCCAATTGGTAGTACAATTGGAACAGCATTAGATCCAAGCATGGTTTTCACTTGCTTGCAAACCATCAAAAAGTTAGATCCTTGACGGTCCATTTTGTTAACGAACCCAATTCTTGGAACTTTGTAATTATCGGCCAATCTCCAGTTAGTTTCTGATTGTGGCTCAACACCATCAACTGCGCTAAACAAGAAAACCAAACCATCCAAGACACGTAGTGAACGATTCACTTCTACAGTAAAATCAACGTGTCCAGGAGTATCAATGATATTAAAATGGTATCCTTTGGTATCTTCTGTAGGCTTTCCATTTTCTATAGGAAATTCCCATGTACAGGTGGTTGCAGCAGAGGTAATGGTAATACCACGTTCTTGCTCTTGCTCCATCCAGTCCATAGTGGCCGCACCATCGTGCACCTCACCAATTTTATGACTTACACCTGTATAAAAAAGTATACGCTCTGTAGTGGTGGTTTTTCCAGCATCAATATGCGCTGCAATTCCTATATTCCTTGTATATTTTAAATCTCTTGACATTTTACCAACTAGAATCTAAAGTGAGAGAATGCTTTATTGGCTTCAGCCATTTTGTGAGTATCCACTCTTTTCTTAACTGCTGCACCTTCTTCTTTTGCTGCAGCTAAAACTTCTGCAGCCAATTTTTGAGCCATGGATTTTTCGTTACGCTTTCTAGAGTAACTGATCAACCATTTCATGGCTGTAGATATTTTTCTATCTGGACGTATTTGCATTGGAATCTGAAATGTAGCACCACCGACTCTTCTACTTCTCACTTCAACATGTGGCATTACATTGGAAAGTGCATCTTTCCACAATTCCAAAGCAGTTTTTTCCTCGTCTGTGTTTTTCTCTTCTACAATATCGATTGCATCATAAAAAACCTTGAAAGCAACTGATTTTTTTCCATCCCACATCATCATGTTCACAAAACGTGTAACCAATTGGTCATTAAATCTTGGGTCTGGCAACAATGGCCTTTTCTTTGCCTGCTTTTTTCTCATCTCTTCTTATTTTTTAGGACGTTTTGCACCATACTTAGATCTACGTTGCGTTCTACCTGCAACACCCGCTGTATCCAATGCGCCACGGACGATATGATATCGAACCCCTGGCAAATCCTTTACTCTTCCACCTCTAACCAATACTATCGAGTGCTCTTGCAGATTGTGACCTTCACCAGGGATATACGCATTTACTTCCTTTCCATTTGTAAGCCTAACCCTTGCAACTTTACGCATTGCAGAATTTGGTTTTTTTGGCGTGGTTGTGTATACACGTGTACAAACCCCTCTTCGTTGAGGACACGAATCCAAAGCAGCCGATTTACTCTTCTTGGTAATTGTGACTCTTCCTTTTCGTACTAATTGTGAAATTGTTGGCATTAAAATTTCTATTAAAAATGTAAACAACCCTCTTTTTGAGGGCTGCAAATGTAGTGATATTTCGGAATAATTCAAATCCCAGAAGATTAATTTTAAACATATAGAAAAAAAATATGAAATCAGCTTTATTTAAAAGCTTTTGAGCTATTGATAGCTTTTACGGATTTGAGTGATTATATTCTTTGATATTAAAATCCAATCAACATAAAAAGGATAAAAAAAGTACATATAATATTAAGGTATAATTATAAATCCAACATATATATTACCAGCAACACATTTAAAAATAATTTTATTGAATGATAAATACCACGAGTAATCGTTTTTTATTTAAATATAATAGTCTCAAATTATATTCCTATTTATCATCCTATCAATAATTTACCCACCCTATTGAATACTCTTTAAAAATTGAATCTGATTTTGATTAAAACACATTTGCCAAAGATTTCTTAAAAAATTAGTAACATTAGTTTGGATTATTAACATGAAATTATGACTTTAGGGCCAGCTAATTCAAATAAATTTAAAAATGAGAACAAAACTTAATGGATTGTTAACGCTGTTATTGGCGTTTGTTGTGCAGGTAACCTTTGCACAAGACAAGACGATTTCAGGTACAGTTACGGATTCCGATGGATTACCGTTGCCTGGAGTTAACATTGTCGTGGAAGGTACTACTAATGGTACCCAAACAGATTTTGATGGAAATTATTCCATCACGGCCAGTACAGGTCAAACACTTCTTTTTACTTATATAGGTCAAAAGGAGCAAAGACAAACAGTTGGAGCCAGTTCCACGATTAACGTGCAGATGTCCGAAGATGCCCAAGCACTTGAAGAGGTTATTGTGACCGCCCAGGGTATAAAGCGTGAAAAGCAAGCTTTAGGATATGCGGTATCTGAAGTTGGAAGCGAAGAATTGGAGCAAAGACCTGAAGGAGATGTCGGAAGGGTTTTAACTGGTAAGGCATCAGGTCTTAACATTACCCAACAAAGTGGTCTTTCCGGTTCGGGAACGAATATTGTAATACGTGGCTTCAGCTCTTTTAGCGGAAGTAACCAACCACTGTTTATAGTTGACGGCGTTCCTTTCTCCAGTGAGACGAATTCATCTGGAGCTGCAACCGGAGCTTCTGGGGATGATTTCCTCAACGGTAACTCGGGATCCAGTAGATTTTTGGACTTAGACCCAAATAACATTGAAAGTGTAAATATTCTAAAAGGTTTGGCTGCAGCCACCTTATACGGAACGCAAGGGCGTAATGGTGTAATCCTTATTACTACCAAAAACGGATCTGCATCCGGAGCAGTAAAGAAAACGGAAATAACCGTTAATTCTTCTTTGTTCTTTAACGAAATTGCCTCCTTGCCTGATTACCAAGATGAGTTTGGTAACGGATTTGATCAAGCATTTGGTTGGTTCTTCAGTAACTGGGGACCTGGTTTTGATAGAGATGGAGTAGCAGGTTGGGGGAATGGTATAGATGCAAGACCAAATGTAGGTTTTGATGAAAATGGCACCTTGGCGCATCCATATTCCACAGCTTCAGCAGCGACTGGAATTCCAGCTGCTTTTCCAGAATTTGCAGGTGCTCGTTATGATTGGAGACCTTATGATAGTGTCGAGAATTTCTTTAGAACAGGAGCGGTTACGAGTAACTCGGTTAACGTAAGAGGTTCATCTGAAGATGGAAAAGTATCTTATAATGCAAACTTTGGCCACTTGGATGATACTGGATTTACGCCTGGCAACAACCTTAAAAGATACACTTTAGGGGTTGGAGGTAGAGCAATTTTATCCAATAAATTCACTGTAGCAGGAACACTTAACTTCTCGAATACGGATTTTAGGTCACCTCCTGTTGCCGCAAGTGAAGGTAACGGTGCTACAGGTACAGGCTCATCAATCTTTGGGGAACTGTTCTTCACACCGCGAAGTGTTGATATACAAGGCTTGCCTTTTCAGAATCCAATTGATGGTTCCAGTACCTACTACAGACAGAACAATAGTATCCAACATCCACTTTGGACCGTGAATAATTCAGGTTTCAGACAGAATGTAAATAGAGTTTTTGGGCAATCTTCAATTACCTATAACATTAATGATAACTTGAACATCCTTTACCGTTTTGGCTTGGATGTCTATAGTGAAAACAACACGAATTATCAGAACAGGGGTGGTCGTGGACAAGAAGATGCTGCACTGGTAAGCGGTATTTATCAAACTTGGAACAACACCAATACCATTCAAAACCATGATATTATTTTAAATGGTGATTATGATATTTCCGACAAAGTTGGCCTAACGTTCAATGCTGGGCTTACTTCCAGAAGAGAAGTTTTTGATCAAAATGGAGTTTCCAGTAACGGTCAACAAGTATTCAATGTTCTTAGACACGTGAACTTTGCTAATCAAAATGAGATACAGTCTTTTCAAGAACGTAATATTGCAGGTGTTTTTGCGCAGACCGATATCGACTATGATCGCTGGATATATTTGACGCTTGCCGCCAGAAATGACTGGGTCTCAAATTTAATTACTGAGAACAGGTCAGCATTTTATCCTAGTGCAAGTTTGTCTTTTATACCTACAACAGTAATTGATGGGCTTAAAAGTGAAAAAGGACTTAACTATTTAAAGTTTAGAGCTGGTTACGGAACATCTGCAAACTTCCCGACCGGATATCCAACGGTTTCTGTTCTAAACATCAATACACAGTTTTTTCAAAATGGCGGGAACGATATAGTGACCAACTCTGTTGGAAATCTTTTGGGAAATCCTGACCTACAGCCTGAACTATTAAGGGAATTCGAAGTTGGGATAGAGTCCCGTTTCTTTAACAATAGGGTTTCTCTTGAAGCATCCTATTACAACAGAACAACAACAGATTTAATTGTAACACGTCCGCTTGATCCATCTACTGGATTTTATGCACAACAGACCAACGTTGGTAAAATCAGCGGAGATGGATTGGAAGTTGATCTTGGTGTAGATATTTTCAGGAATGATTCAGATGGCGTGAATTGGTCAATCAACGGAAACTTCACGACCAATAACACCACAGTCGATGATTTGGGTCAAGATACCGATATTATTGTTTATGCAGGTGCCAGTACGCTTAACAGTTTAGGTAATGCTGCCATAGAAGGGGAACAACTGGGTGTAATAGTAGGAAATAGAATTGCCAGAAACGATGCAGGTGAATTCTTAGTAGATAGTGGTGGAGATTATGTTGTTGAACAAGGACAGTTCGTAATCGGAGATCCTAATCCGGATTGGGTATTGAACGTTAGCAATAATTTCTCTTTCAAGAATTTCAATTTTTCATTCTTGATGAATTACACACAAGGTGGCGATATTTATTCAAGAACAGTTTCCACACTGCTCGGTAGAGGTTTAACAACTGATACAGTTGACCGTATCAATACATTCATCTTACCTGGAGTTCAAGAATCTGATGGTAGTGTAAATACAAAACAAATCAATAACTCCACGTTCTACTTTAATAACGTGTTGTTCGGACCTGATGAGCTTGGAATTTTTGATGGTACTGTGATTCGTTTACAGGAAGTTGCATTAGGCTACTCCTTACCTTCCAAATTCTTGGATAAGACTCCGTTTGGAGCCTTGACCTTTACGGTATCAGGTCAGAATTTATTTTACAAAGCCTTGAATGTGCCTGATGGAACTAATTTCGACCCTAACCAAGCTGGTTTAGGTGTAGGTAACGGTAGAGGTTTTGATTATTTGGCAGGACCTAGTGGCAGAAGATATGGTTTAAGTATAAAAGCTACTTTTTAAGTAAAACAACAGTAAAAAATTATGACAATGAAAAACATATATAAATATCTAGGTTTGGTGTTGTTTTCAGGAGTACTCTTCATGACCTCCTGTGAGACCGTGGAACTAGATTTAACGGAAAATCCTAATCAACTTCGACCAGACCAATCGAGTCCAGATTTATTCTTGAACTCCATTCAAGTTGATTTTGCAACCTTCACAGAACTGATGGGTTGGAATGGAGGAGATTTGGTACGAATTGGTTACATGAACGGACGTAACTATCAAAATGTCGTTAACTACAATCCAAATCAGCTTAACGCAGAGTGGCAAATAGCTTTTCAAGCAGATGCCAACCAAACCTTGGCCAGCGGTCTTGAATTCAACGGAATTTTAGCTGATATTAGAGCGATGACCCCAGCTGCTGTAGAAGGTAATTTGTATCATCATATAGGTATTGGAGAGGTTATCGAAGCCTATACTATTGTGACATTAGTAGATTTCTTTGGGGACATTCCTTATTCTGAGGCATTACAAGGTGATGCGGAAACTCCAATCCTAAATCCAAATGTAGATTCAGGGTCCAGTATCTATGATGCGGCATTGGCACTTTTGGACGATGCCATTGCAAATTTTGAACTCGATGCACCCAATGAGCCTGCCAATGATTTTTATTATAATGGAAATTGGGACAATTGGATCAAGGCAGCCAACACTTTAAAAATGAAAATCCATTTACAAAGAAGATTGGTGGAGCCTAACGCCATTGCCAGCTTTAATGCCATCTTGGATTCTGGGGATTATATCGACGAGACATCTGAGGATTTTCAATTCCAATGGGGATCGAATCCGGTACAGCCAGATGCAAGACATCCACGATACGCGCAGAATTATACTCCTTCGGGCGGTGGGGATTATCTCCCAAATTGGTTGATGAACTATATGAACGAAAGTAGTGATCCAAGGATCCGTTACTATTTTTACCGTCAAAACTCAGCTACTCCTGGAGCAGAAGCTCCACCAAATGAAGAGACTTTGGCATGTTCTTTAGAACCTGTTCCTGCACACTACATAGATGGTGGGTTCACATTTTGTTTCCTTCCCAATGGATACTGGGGAAGAGATCACGGACAAAACGCAGGTATTCCGCCAGATGGATTTCTAAGAACCGTATATGGTGTTTATCCATCAGGAGGAAAATTTGATGATAGTAGCTTTGACGGCTTATCCGTAGGCTCGGGTGGTGGTGGAGCCGGTGTAACACCTATTCTACTGGCTTCTTGGGTAGATTTCTGGAGAGCAGAGGAAGCTATGCTTTCTGATATAGATGCAGGTAAAGCTTTTATGATTGAGGGAGCAAGAAAGTCTATCGAAAAAGTGCTTACATTCGGTTCACTGGATAGTGGAGCTGATGACTCATTCGCTGCTGCACCAGGTGACGTAACTAATTTTGTAAATCAAATTGATCAAGATTTTGACAATGCAGCTGATGATGATGCTAAATGGGATCTTGTTGCAGAACAATATTTCGTAGCATTGTTCGGAAATGGTATAGATGGTTACAATTATTATAGAAGAACCGGCTATCCAACTACATTGCAACCAAATTTTGAACCTGATCCAGGAGCATTTATCAGGTCATTGAATTATCCAGCCGATTTTGTGAACAATAATTCTTCTCAAGATCCTAAGCCTAATCAAACTGTAAAGGTTTTTTGGGATAACAATGGAGACTTTCCAGAATTTCCACCAGCAAACTAATAATTTTGATAAAAAAAAATATGAAAACATATAATAATAAAATTGCAATTTTAGGTTTGGCGCTCGCTACCCTAATTGCCTGTGATGATGAAGAAAAGGTCGTTGATGAGATTCTCGCACAGGTGGGTACTGGAGCAGTTTTAAGAACCATAGATGAGGACAATAATCTTGTGTACAATTTTGATACCAACGAATTTGAGGATGGATCATCATATACAATAGATTTAGAAGAACAGGATGAAGAAAGTGGCGACCTTTTGGAAAGTGTAGAGGTTTATGTGAACTTTGATGATAATTCTGATGATGGTACCGACATCTCCACTACAGAAGTGTTATTACAAACACTTACAGCAAGCGAATTTACGGATGGTGAGAGAGGACTTCCTGTTGCAACCGTTTCATATACTGCCGACGAGTTGATAGCTGCTACTGGTATTGATGAGACTATGATTGTAGGAAAAGATCGTTTTGAATTCCGTCTAGTGCTATCATTGACCAATGGTGAAGTATATACGAATTCAGATGTTGGTGGTCCAGTAAGT